>JAYUQN010000725.1:0-3167 GCA_043756725.1 Saprospiraceae bacterium | reverse complement strand
AACGTTTTACCCCCTCAGTATAAAGACTAAAAAAAGCCTTTTTACACTTTGTAAAAAGGCTTTTTAGTAGGTAAATCCTCTTTTTTCCCTACCTTTACCCTTATGAAACAACTACTCGTCATACTCTCTATTGTACTCCTTTTTTCAGCCTGCAAAAAAGAACAAACCCTATTCGTTGCGCTGGATAGCACCAAAACGCACGTGGATTTTAATAACCAAATCACGGAAAACGATACGCTTAATATCATAACCACCGAGTTTGTTTATAACGGTGGGGGCGTTGCCATAGGCGACTTGAACGGCGATGGGCTTCAAGACCTGTTTTTCACAGGCAATCAAGTGCAAAATAAGCTCTATCTCAATAAAGGCAATTTGTCTTTTGAAGACATTACTAAAAAAGCCAATGTTGAAAAACAAAAAGGCGAATGGTCGGCTGGTATCAATCTTTTAGACATCAATAACGATGGCAAATTAGATATTTATGTCTGCAATACTTTCCTCAATAATCCTGAAAAAAGGAAGAATTTACTTTATATAAATCAAGGAAATAGCCCCCCGACCCCCAAAGGGGGAGATGAAACGCCTACAACCCCAAAAGGGGGAGATGAGACTCCTAATACCCCCTTTGGGGGGCAGGGGGGGTATCCTGTTTTTCAAGAAATGGCTGATAGTTATGGGATAGCCGATACCACCCACTCAGCCAATGCCCAGTTTTTTGACTATGATAATGACGGCGATTTAGACCTTTTTATCGGCGTTAATTTTATGGATACGCCCTACCCCAACCAGTATTTCAAAAAAGTAACAGATGGTAAAACCCCCAATCGAGATCGTTTGTATCGCAACGATTGGGACGCACAAAAAGGACATCCTGTTTTCACCGATGTCTCCCTCCAAGCGGGTATAAAATGGGATGGTTACAGCCACAGCAGCCTTGTAACCGATTTCAATGAAGATGGTTTTATGGATATTTACGTGGCAAATGATTATGTGACCAACGATTTAATCTATATCAATCAAAAAAATGGTACTTTTAAAAACGAAGTAGCTTCTATTTTCAAACACCAAGCGGCTTCCGCTATGGGCAGCGATATTGCCGATATTAACAATGACGGCAAGCTCGATATTTTTACAACTGAAATGATGCCTTACCACAATAAGCGTAAAAAAGTCTTTTTAAACGCTAATAACTACAACAATTATATCAACAATGAAGCCTTTGGTTACGAATATCAATATGGACGAAATGTCTTACAACTCAATCGAGGGCTGAATCCCGAAACAGGTTTACCCGTTTTTAGCGACATCGCTTTCATGGGCGATGTCCAAGAAACGGAATGGAGCTGGGCTCCCTTGATGGCAGATTTTGATAATGACGGCAAGCGGGATATTTTCGTCACAAATGGTTTCCCACGAGATGTGACTGACCACGATTTTGGCGCATTTCGCAGTGAAATCAGTAATTTGATAACTAAAATGGATTTGCAAAAACTCATTCCACAAATAAAAGTGCCTAAATTTATGTTCCGAAATGAAGGCAATTTAAAATTTCAAGACGTTTCAAAACAATGGGGTGTGGACATTTCTGCTTTTTCAAACGGCGCAGCTTATGGTGATTTGGATAATGATGGCGATTTGGATTTGGTGGTGAATAATATTGATGACAAGGCTTTTGTTTTTCAAAACACTTTAAATGACAAGGCTAAAAAAACAAGTCAACAAAATTTTTTACGCTTGAAAATTGAAGGTGAAACGGGTAACCCCAACGCTTTGGGTGCAACCGTTACGGCTTATTTTAAGGGTGAAAAACAAGTGGCACAGGTCGTTTCAGCACGAGGTTATTTGTCTTGCTCTGAAAATATTGTGCATTTTGGCTTGGGGGATGCGACAAAAGTAGACTCGGTAGTTGTTACGGCGGCTTTAGTCGCTGACCGCAAATTAGCGACTAAAGTCGCCGCTACAATAACAAATTTGGAAATCAATAAAACCCATACTATTTCATTGAAATCCTTAAAAAATACCCCCCCTCTCCTAAGGGAGTCCTTTCCGCAAGGAATCCTTTGGATTGGACAGTATAACAACCCTTTTTTAGCTTTTAAAAATGAAAACCCAACACATTTCGGCTTAACCTACATCAACCGAGATTCGGATTATATAGATTTTAATTTTCAAAGAACACTGCCTTATAAGTTTTCACAAGCGGGTCCCAGTCTAAGTGTAGGCGATGTAAATGGCGATGCTTTGGAGGATATTTATATTGGTGGCAGTGGCAGGTCGGACGGCACGTGGTTTTTACAAGCTAAAAATGGTACTTTCAGTAAAAAAACGGTAGCTTATAAAACCGATAAAGAGAAAAAAGAGGAAGAACTCGGCACTTTGCTTTTTGATGCCGATAATGATGGAGACAATGACCTCTACATTGTGCGAGGCGGCAATCAATATGACATTAATTCGCCCCTCTATCAAGATGTTTTATGTGTCAATGATGGCAAGGGCAATTTCACAATTTCACAAACCGCTTTACCGATTGAATCGTCTTGCGGGCAAGCCGTGAAAGCGGCTGATATGGATGGCGATGGCGATTTAGATTTGTTTGTCGGTGGGCGCGTTTTGCCTCGTTCTTATCCCAAAACAGATAAAAGCTACATATTGCGCAACGATAGCCCCCTAACCCCCAGAGGGGGAACAGGTGTACCTAAATTCACGGATGTAACGCAAGAGGTGTGTTCTGAATTATCGAATATTGGCTTAATTAGCGATGCTCTTTTCACCGATTTCAACAACGACAATCAGCCCGATTTGATACTGGCTGGCGAATGGCAACCGCTTATTTTTTTACAAAATGAAAACGGTAAGTTTAAAAATGTTACGAACCAAACAGGCATTTCAGATAAATTAGGCTGGTGGACAAGCCTAACTGCCGCAGATTTTGACAACGATGGCGATATGGATTATATGGCAGGCAGCTTCGGACAAAATATCTATTTCAAATGCGCCAATATTGACGAAAGTTCGCAAAAATCTGAAATATCAAATCCAAAATTCAAAATCGTGCACCCCCTCAGTATTTATGCTAAAGATTTTGATAACAATGGTTTATACGACCCTTTTATCTCTTGCTATTGGCGCGATACAACGGGTAAAAAGCAAGAGTTTTTCTACCATAC
>JAYUQN010000724.1:0-8663 GCA_043756725.1 Saprospiraceae bacterium | reverse complement strand
TTTATGATATTTATATCCTTCAATAGCACTTTTCTGAACCCACCAAGCCCCAAAAAGGGGTACTTGCATTTCTGAAAAACTTCCTACTACTTTGCAGTATAATACAAATAAACAGAAAATATAAACCGTGATGTAAGGCTCAACTTTAAAAAGGAATAGACATGAAAATTTTAAACAAACGTTAAACTTAATTTTTTACAAACTTCTTTTTAAAACCCTTTAGCCATCCAGTTTTTCTTTCATTTTATTTTTGGGATTTCAACTGATAAAACCACATTTACCGATTTCCGTATTTTATCTTACCGATTTAAACGCATGCTGCCTTGATGTCACGACTTCAAGCAGATAGATATTGTCTTAGCATGACTTTAACAATACAATAAAGTTTCACAAGATGAACCCTGGGTAGGTATGGGGTGGTCGCTAAATGTTGGCGGAGTCATTACACGGTCTGTCAAAGGCAACCCTGATTTGGTCTCTAACTATTACGGCAAAAGTGCTGATATAGTCTTATTTGATGGAACCGTTGTCAATGATAAAATTGCAGAACAAGACTTTTTAAAAGATGTCAATAAAGGCAAAATTGAAGCACAACCAGATATTTATTTTTTCAATATTGGCGGTATTTCAGGCAAATTCTCGATAAAAAGCAATGGACAGGTATATATGTCTGAAAAAAGAGATGTCGTTATTTCTCCTACTTTGACGGCTCCATTTGATGTTCCAAGTTTTATTATCAAAGATAACAACGGTACAGAATATGAATTTACAGCAACTGAAACGACAAATATGACATTATCAGATGATATACCTCTTACACGATACACATACGATTATATTTCATCGTGGTATTTGACTAAAATAACCTCTCCTATTACCAATGAATCCATTGTACTCACCTATAACGCAAGTTCTGTATCGTATGAGCAACCTGTCAATCAGTACAGCAACTCATCCGTACATTATATTACATCAACCATCGTTGGTCAAAATAGTACATTCAATACTGTACAAGATGATAGGGGTGTCGAATCTGTTTTTATCGGAAGAAAATATTTGAGTAATATTTCTTATTTTATCGGAGCGCAAAAAATTGAAGAAGCTATTTTTACCACTTCCAATACAACGGGTGAACAATTAAACAGTATTGAAATAAAAGGTTATGATGAAACAGCACAATCATCTGTCATTAAAGCCTTTACTTTTACCTACAATAATACAAACAGAAGAAAACTAACAGAGTTTAAAGAAAGCCCTACACTCACAAGTACAACAGACATTAAAAAACATACTTTTGAATATGACCCTAATAATTTACCCCCTATTACATCCTATCAAATAGACCATTGGGGCTATTACAATAACAATGGCGCAAGTTCATTAGTACCTCCTTACGTTAATGGTAGCACAACTTATGCAGGAGGTGGCGCAAATAGAGAAGCGGATGAAACAAATATGAAAGCCAGTGTTATGACTAAAATAACCTACCCTACGGGTGGCTATACGCAATTTAATTTTGAAGGGCATCGAGTCAATTCCGTCAATAATAACTATCGTTTAATCGGTGGCTTGCGGGTTAAGGAAATAGGGGACTATGACTATAATGGGCAGTTGCTAACTAAAAAGTCCTATAAATACCTTGATGCTTCGGGTATTTCATCGGGTATTTTATTTACTGAACCTCAGTACAATAGTTCATCTTCAAATTCTAATTGTGGAGGTCCTTCTGGGCTTGGAGGACAACAAGACCCTGCATCAAGTACCGAAACGCTTACGCTCTCCGCTAACAGTGTCGGAGAATTAGGTTCTTCTGTTGGCAGTCATATTGGTTATAGTCGGGTAGAAGAATATACCGTAAGCACTGCCGACCCTTTAGTTAATACAGGTAAAACAGTTTATTTTTATGAAAATACGGTTATCAATGCAGGAGATATTGAAAATATCAAAAATGGTGATTTGGTAAAGGTTGAAGCTTACGATACTCAAAATCGCATTGTCAGTAAAAAAGAAAATCAATATGATTATACCAAAAACAGTCGTCTACTGAGGGGCATACAAGCTTTGCCTGAAGCAAACCAAACCAGTAAACTTATTCTCACTCCGAGTGGCACATGGATTGCTCCTAAGGGTAAATCATGTTGCGAAAAGGGATGTTCACCTGATCTCGCTAATTGTTGTGAATATCCAGCTGGTATTAAAACATACCAACTCAGAATGAGAAGATACTATAAATATTACCGTGAACAGTTCAAATACATGATGGCAACAACAGGAACACAGTATTTCTATGATGCCAATAACCAACAAACGTCCATTGTTACCTCAACGGCTTATGATTACAATGCCACTTTTCAACATTTATCACCTATTTCAACAAAGGTGACGAATAGCGATGGCAATACCCATACAACGCTATCTTATTATCCGCATGAATGTACTGCAAGTGGGGTCTATTCCAATACAGCAATGGCTCAAACCCTGGTTACAAAAAATATGATAGCATCTCCGTTAAAAGTGGAACTTTATTTTAGCACTCAACCTACTCAATTAGGGACACGCACTAAAGGTTATCAAGTTTTATTCGGTACAGATTTACGTCCTACAGAGTTTCAGTTAATTTATAAAAATGGTACAATAGAAACCGTTGAAACTATCAACAGCTACAATGCCAGTGGCTTACCTCTCAGTACAACCGCAAAAGGTTTTACGGCTGTTCCAAAAACGTATATTTGGGATATACAAAACAGATTAAAAGAACAAAACTGGAGTACTTTAAAATGGCAATATGAGTATTATCCTAAAACAACTTTACTTAAATCTACTATCAATGAAAACAGCGTAAAAGCCCATTTTGAATATGACGGTTTGCAACGCCTTAAAACAACACGTAGTTTTTTAAGCAACAACGCTGACCCCAACTCTGCTAATGCCCGAACCGAATACAGCTACCAATACGCCAATGGTTCAAACTCGGGGAATTTGGTACAGACTAAATCATGGTTTGCCGATTATTCCAATCCTTATTTAGGAATTTACACCCAACAAAGTAGCCAATATTTTGATGGACTCGGCAGACCCCTCGAATCCGTCAAAGAAGGCTATACGCCAAGCGGACAACATCTAAAATCGTTCATGACCTACGATAATTTTGGCAGACAAGACCGCAGTTATCAGCCTTTTGAAAGTGCCACCAATACTTTTGAACCCATAGCCGCAGGTGTGCCGAGAGCGTCAAGACCTTATGTCAATCCCGTTTATGAGCAGTCCCCCCTCAGTCGCCCCCTCAAACAAATCAATGAAGATTTGTCTGAAACCAATATGGCATACAGTGTAAATACCGTAGTGGATGCCGTGAAATTATTCACGCCCGGCACGACTACTACTTTATTGGCTAACAATGTTGCCATTGGCAAACCCGTTACATTGGTCAATTACGATTATGCCAGTGCCAGTTCAGGAGGCAATTTTTTAGAAATGATACCTAATTCTGAATGGCGGTTTGACCCAACAACTCCTCAATCCTCTATCACCTACGATTTGGGTCAATTAGTGGGTATTCAACAACTCAATTTAAAAATTTTACAAACCACAGCCGCTTCCTCAACGCACCAAATTTGGGGTTCTTTTGATAATATTAGTTGGACGATGTTGGAAGGGAATATTACAGCCACCAATAATCAAACCATCGTCCGCAACTATGTGGGTGGTTCTCAACTGGTTATTGCCCGTTATATACGCATCGTGAGCGATGCCGGGGCGGGTAATAGAGCCTGTTGGAGTAAAGTTGAAATTATGTCCACCACCAACGGTTTTGCAGCAGCACAATTGTCTAAAACAACTGTCACTGATGAAAACACCAACCAAACCGTCGTTTTCAAAGACAAACTCGGGCGTGTCGTTTTAACCCGTAAAATAGCCGAAAGCAACCAATTTATTGACACCTACAATGTCTATGACGATTATGGCAATCTCGTTTTGGTCATTTCTCCCGATGCTTTTGATGATAATTTAAATATCAAAGAAAATCTCGTTTTTCGTTATACGTATGACAATCAACACCGCCTAAGCCAAAAGAAAATACCGGGCGCAGACTGGCAAAAATTTTATTACGACAATCGCGACCTCTTGGTATTGACCCAAGATGGCAATATGCGGACCCCTCAGTATGGCGGGGCTGCGGACAAGCATTTGGCAACCCGCTATGATGATTTAGGGCGCGTCGTTGAAACAGGTTGGATGTATATAACACCCCCCACAACGGGCAATGTGACAACAGCCATCACCATCACTGCCGCTAATTCACTGTCTCAAATCACATACATTGCTAATAGAAGCCTCGTGTCGCAGACCAAATCAAGGGTATTAGGCTATAAAAAAGCAACAGATGCGGACTGGATACATACCTATACTTTCAATTATGACCAATGGTCACGCGCTGTCAGAACTGAAAGTAATACCCTCACGGGTAGTTACCACATGAACTATTCCGACATTAATTTTGCAGGTTTACCCCGATTCACAGCCCATCAATGGACAGGTCCCGATTTCCAAAATCGGTCCACTTTTCAGTACAATTATTACGACCACTCGTTGCGTCCAACCAACACTGTTCATAAAATTGCATTGGATAACTCTTGGACAAACAACACTCAAGACCGCCTTGTATCAAGTTTAAAATACAATTTTAGAGACCAGTTGATTGAAAAGAATATTGGAGGCGTGTATAATGCTGGAACATCGTCTTATAAATATACGCAATCCCTTGATTTTCAATACAATATCCGCAATTGGTTGACTAATATCAACTCTGGTGATTTGTCATCGCCTACGGGTAAAGAATATCCTCTATTCTCTTGTGCGAACTATAATAGTTTTTACAATTATACGGGTCAATACTCGACACCCCCGCTAAACGGTGAGGACAATCCCGATTTATTCACCCAAGTGTTGCGGTATGACAATCCGACTATTGCCATTGGGAATGTACCACAGCAACGCAATGGTAATATTTCTCAAATAGAATGGCAGGTGGCGGGGCGTGAAAAACAAGCCTATTCGTTTAAATACGATAAACTCAATCGCTTAACAGAAGCGAACTATACGGACATCCACACAGGTGCGTGGAGTAATAACGGGTGGGCAGCCCAATATGAGCAAAACGACAAATACAAAGAAGCTTTGACGTATGACCAAAGAGGGAATATCAAAACGCTTTTGCGGAGTGGTTCGCTTTTCAATAGCACATCACCAAACGGTTTGTTGTGCAGTTTTAACGGTACAATTGATAATTTGCAATATACGTACAATGATAAAAACCAAGTTACCGCCATCAATGACGCTGCGGATTTGACGAAAGGTTTTAAAACAATCGCTAATGGAGGTGCATACTCGTATGATGCAAATGGTAATATGATAGCTGACCCGAATAAAGGGATTAGCAATATTGAATATAATTACTTAAATTTGCCTATGCGTATCACGTTTACAGGCAACCGTAAAATAGACTTCATCTATGATGCGGGAGGTAAAAAATGGCGCAAAGTGGTCAATGACAATGGTGTTGAAACCTATCGAGACTACATAGATGGTGCAGAATATCAGAACGGACAGCAAGATATTATCCATTTTACTGAGGGGTATGTACAGCGAGACGCTACGACAGATGGTGATGCCAATTGGAAGGGTTGGGTGTATAAATATACTTTGAAAGACCATTTAGGCAATACGAGAGTGACGTATAGCGATAGAGATAATAATGGTGTTGTAGGTGTTTCAGATATTGAGCAAGTGAATCACTACTACGGCTCGGGTCTAAACATGGAAGGTAGTTGGAATGGTGCAGCAGGGCAGCTTAAATATCAATATACGGGCAAAGAATGGAATGACGACTTCGGATTAGGCTGGAACGATTACGGTGCACGGTTTTATGACCCCGCAGTTTTTAGATGGTTATCGGTTGACCCATTAGCTGAAATCTATTACAGCTATTCACCTTACAATTATACGATGAACAACCCTATTCGATTTATTGACCCTAATGGTATGAGCGTTGATGATTATATAGGCAGTGCGGGTGCTTTAGGAGGTAAAAAGAAAAAGTCAGCATCTGAATTAGGAAAAGAATTTGATAACTCCCAAATGGAAGATATAAAAAATTCTCGAAATAACATTAAAGATTTGTCTTCTATGGATATTATCGGTAGTTCTGATGGTGATGATGAGCAACAACAACCTGACCCAGATCAAGCTGAAAAGGATGTTGCTGATTCTCATGGAGATGTATCACTTCATTATGCAAAAAGTAATGGTAGTTTACCTTCAGATTTAAAAGAATTAGAGACAGAGATTGGTAGTTTCTTGCAATCTGTAAATAGAAATGGAGGGCTTGGAAATAACTGTACTGATTGTGTAATTAATATTGAATTGGCAAATCAAATTACAATGACTAAAGTCGAAACCCAACAAGATGTAAAGAATCTGAAAGATCAATATAAATCATATGTTTATAATGGAGTTCAAGGTAGAGGGGATAAATTGGCTATGTTTTTATATAAAGAAATTTCAAAAGCTACAGCAAGTCCTTCGGGAGGTAAGTCCTATTCTCTCGCATTGCCTAATATTACTGCAGCTGTTAATAACTATTATACAGTGAAAAATATCTTAAATAAACTTGGCGTTCAAGATAGATATATTAGAATAAGGTGGACTCATGGAGGACAATCTGTTGTGAAGGAAGGGAATAGTATTTCATATTCAAAACCAAAAGCATGAAAAAAATTATATTAACAATTAATTTTATAATTCAATTCTCTTTGTTTACATCATCGCAAGTATTTCCAAGCGATAAACAGCAGAGAGAACAATATATGTCTGAAATCTACAATTTAAAATTTAATAGCTATAGTTGTAGTTTTAATGAAGATATATATTTATCAATTGATAAAGGAATAATCCCATATGACTTTTTAATTGATGAAACACCATTAATACATTTGTCGTGCTTGTGTGGAAATTTAAAATTAGTTCAGAAGTTATCTAATAAAGATAAAGTAGATTTAAATATATTAAACAAAAATGGCACTACTCCTTTAATGTTTGCCTTGTTTAATGGAAATGAAAAAGTTATTAGATATTTACTAAACAAGAAAGTTTTACTGGGAAAAAAGAATAATTTTAGTGAAGATGAAATTCAATTTCTTATTGAGGGTAAGTCTGATAACATTGAATTACTTAATTTGATATTAAGTGATAAAACTTTACCGAAAATGGATAATGAATATTTTACTGAATTGTTGATAAGTTCCATCATAAATCATAAAAATAATTTTTATGATTATCTCTTGACTTTATATGATAAGAGTAAAATTTCTTCACCAAACGATATTGGTAGATTTATTTCTACAGCAATAGCTTCAGGTAACTTATTTGTCGCTGAAAAAATACTTTCTAATTATTCTCAAGAGCAAATTTCGTTTGATGAACCGTTAATCAATCAAGTTTGTATAAAGGCTAATTTTTATAATTTATTTACAAGAATTCATAATGAAGATAAAATTCAAAAAGACGACAGTCTTGATGTTAAGTTACTTAACTTAGTACTTCAATCTACTAAAATAAACCTTGATGAGGTTTTAATAGAAGGAGAAGACATTCTTTTTAATGTAAAAGATAACCATCCTGTTATTAAATTTATTATAGCTAAAAAGAAGTTTATCAATAACCTTAATATTGAGAATAAAACATTTTTACAATACTTTATCGATAAAATAATAATTTCTGATTTAATTAATTTTAATAACAAATTATATTCAGTTAAAGAATTGGATAGAGATTATAGAGAAGATTTCAATATGGTTAAATATTTAATCGAACATAATGCTACAGTAAATAAAGAATATAAAAATGGTTGGATATATTTGATATTAGAATCATTAACAAACAAAAAGCCGTTAATAGTGGAAAAACTATTAGCATCTGAACCCATAGTCTTTATAAAAGACAAAAAAGGGAAGTCAACAATAGATTACGTCTTAGAATATAGCGATGAAACGAATCGAGTTATATTAAAACAATTACTTGAAAAAGTAGGGCGTTCAAAAAACTGACAACCAGATGGCGCAGGATGTTAGCGCACGTGGCTCGTTAGGACTGCTGGTAAATAGTCTTACTTATTACATTCACCCCCTCAGTATCAAGGTATTGAGGGGGTATTTTGTGTGTTGGGTGGGGCAAAGGAATTAGCAATATTGAATATAATTACCTAAATTTGCCTATTAGAATTACCTATTCGGTTTCACAAACTGTACAAAAGTAGAAGACACAATTGACCCAGAACTTTTGACTCAACAAACAATGCCTGACATTAAAACGGCTATCATCGGGTCGTGGCAAATTTATGAACAAGGACTGGAAGTTGTTGTACACGACGAGCATATATGCATCGGAAACGCAAACAATACCACATCTGCTCAGACAAGCACAATTGTAAAATGGGAAAATGCCTCAAGTTTTGAACAAAAAAATTTCAAACAAGACGGCAATTATACGCATTATTTGAAATCAGACCAAAGCTGTGAAGGAACTTACAAAATTGACGATAATGACATACTGGTAGTGAAGAGCAATTGCCAAAATTATTCTGAAAAAATTATAGAATTGACAAA
>JAYUQN010000723.1:0-3170 GCA_043756725.1 Saprospiraceae bacterium | reverse complement strand
CCCGCAATTGAATGGCAACCCTAACGCACTTATTTTAGTCACACAGAATTATAGTGTTTAGTACTACAAATGAAGCGGGCGTTTGGTCCAAGCACCAGCTTTAAGGTTTGGGAATTTTCCATAAATATCTTATCTTTGTACTAAAATCAAACTTAAAATATGAACAACATACTAAATTTAGAGGATTTAAGAAATGGCTGTTCAGGGATTCTTTCTAGTTTTGGTAGTTTCATGTGTGACTGTGCTATATATTCATTTGCCTCACAGGGACATACATCGGGTGTTGCTTTGGAAGTGCTAACCGATAATCAAAGAACCTTAAAGTATCGTGTGATGTGGACGAGTGAATTGACAACTCAGATGCTCAGAAGCCTCAATGATGATGAACGAGCAACGGATTATGGTGCAATGGGTTTAGCGGTTTTGTTAGTTTTACAATTAACAGATTATCAACATTTTACAGTATCTCAAAAAGGAACAGGTGTAGATTTTTTCTTATTCAGGGAAGAACCTTTTGATGCAGATATTACACACGCCGATGCCAGATTAGAAATTTCTGGCATTCGTAAGGCGAGTAGAACCAATACGATTGCTATTCGGCGTAAACATAAAATGGAGCAAGTCAAACCTTCAAATGCGACAGGGCTTGACGTTTATATATCTATCACCGAATTTAGTAAACCTAATTCAATCTTAGTAACGAAATGATAAATTTAAAAGAAGTTCGTGAAACTGCTGCCAATTATATGCAAGCGGCTATTGTGGAAGATATAACAGGTGATAAAAAAGAAGCTTTGCGGTTGTTTGAATCGGCTTACGAAGCAGAAAAGCAAGCGGCTTTATTGTTATTGAGTAACTTTGAAGCAGAACCCTTTCGTTCCATCTTGTTTCGGAGTGCTGCATCACTGGCGATGAATTGTCAAAAATATACCGATGCCAAAATAATGATTCAGTTAGGGCTTGCGGGTAATCCCCCAGCAGACATTGCTGCCGAACTGCTTGATGTATATGACCGTGTGCATCAAGAATTAAAAGAAGTTGCCCAAGCTGCTACAAAATCTGACGAGAGACATCAGCCCCAATCTTCAGAACAATATTTTTGGTTGAAAGGAACTTTAACAGAAGCCAATGCACAACGGCATCAAATCACCATCCTATCAGAAGATAAAAAAACGGCAAAAATCAATGTCCCAAAAGGATTAAGTCTTATTGTTCGGCGATATTGGGACGAAACTGTTAGCGCGTATATTCGCAAACAAGGAAAATTGTTAATACTTGTTGAAATCTCTAATGGGCTGCTTCAAAAAACACCTCATTTTGAATAAGCCGTAACCCCCTCAGTATTTCACTCAAAAAACCATTTTTACATCACTTTTAAACCTTTTCCAATGAAAAATTACATTCTATTTGTCGCTCTTTTTGCTTGCTCAATACTGAGGGGGCAAACAGTATTCCGTCATATAACTGCCACAAATAACACATCAGGGCATATTACAACGCTTGACCACCCGCAATTGAATGGAAATCCTAATGCGATTATTTTCATTATGCCCAATTGGAATACGGGAGGTGGCACAAGTACAGCAGGTGTCAGTTATAACCCAAACGCAGGTGTTTATTACACGGGGTCACGATGGGCTATTTTCAATGAAAATATCAGGGATACTATGCCTCTTGGAGTTACCTTTAATGTTTTGCTTGCTCCGCCAAATCATCCAAATTATTTCATTACAACGGCAACAAGGGAAAATATTACTGCCAATGGTCCTCCAAATGGGTTTCAAATCAACCATCCTGCCACGAATGGCAAAACCGATGCTTTCCTATTAGTGACTCAAAATTGGTTAAATGTATATAACAACAATGCCCCTATTGTTCATTACCATAATGGTACATGGCGTATCTCTAATAATGGATATGAAAATGTTACATTTTCGATGCCCGTTGGTGCCCGATTTAATGTAATGGTGATTGACAATAATATAGTCGCTGGATTTTCTAATGCGGTTGCCTTTAAGCATATTGCGAATGAACAGAATACAATTCCTGCGGATAGTCATATTACTTTTTTAAACCAAACTTCTGTTAATGGGAATCAGAACGCTATCCTTTTTGCAACCCCCTATTGGGGGCATAGTGACACAGACAGGGGAAATGACCCAACCAAAGCAGGCGGTCCGTATAGTAAATCAAGCAGTATGGTGTGGTATGACCACCCGAATGATTCATGGCATCATAAGGATAATTATTGGTCTATTCTCCATAAAGGCGTTGATGCAATGCCAAAAGGGGCGAAATTTCACGTCGTCGCTGTGAATGTCAATGCGCCCAATTGTACGCCATTAGCAAATGTCACCTATGAAAGTATTACACTATCCACTATTCAAACCCGTATTTCCTGTTTGACCACAAATAGAGTGAATGGGAGTAATAATGCCAATAATTTATTGAGAACAGGAACGATTATTTTGTATAGAACCAATGAAGGCAGATTAGGCAAAACAGAAATACTAAATTATGACTACAATATTCGGCTTCGATGCACCACTTATAACAACGATGGCAGCATTTATAGGCAAAATAACAACCTCACAATTAGAGGTACTTGGAGTTGTGATTTCGATAATGCCATAGAATCCAGCACAGGGCAAGACTTTTTTTGGCAACAAGCCACAGAAATAGAAAGATGGCTAACGCCTCAAAACGGTGCAACATTTTGGGTAGCCAAAGCGGGTAGTGGTATCCCTACACCCAGTAATGAACTTACAGGCTTTGTGGATATGCACACACACCCAATGAGCCATCTGGGGTTTGGTGGCAAACTGATACATGGCGCACCTGATGTTGGCATTTTAGTCCCTGCTATTCCAAGTGGCGATGGTTGTCGGCATTACGAAAGAGCTGCTAATATAGATGAAGCCTTATCCACCTGTCGTTCAACACATGGCGGTCATGGTGTTAGAGTATTAGGTATTGGTGAAGGCAATACTTGTGGTGATGATTTAAGAAAAGCCATTTTAAGAGGCACTGAAAGCAATCTTCATGCACGCACAGGACATCACGAAGAAGGAGCACGAGGGTTTCCCGCCTTTGCAGGTTGGCCCGCTCACAATGATATTACACATCAACAAATGTGGATAGATTGGGTCAAAAGAACCTATCAAAATGGG
>JAYUQN010000722.1:0-3170 GCA_043756725.1 Saprospiraceae bacterium | reverse complement strand
GTACCCCCTCCCGATTGTCTCCCGATTGTTTCGGGATGTTCCATAGGGATGTACCATCAGTATTCAAACTATTTATGATGTTTTCAGCTTCTTTTTCACTCTCAATTAACAGAACATTGTTCAGTAAAAAGTTGAAAAGCGGTTGAAACTGCGTATCTACTTGCACCAAATCAATGGCAGGGCGCGCATTGACTAAGCCTTTTGTTTCATAATGCGAACCTTGAAACGCATCGAGCAAAAAGAAATTGGCTTTGCCTTTCTGAACACTGTTCAGTAACTGAATGGCGTTCATGGCTTCTTGCAAATTTTGCACAACATAGTAATTCAGATAAGGCTCAAGGTAGTTTTCAATAGCCGCGCGATAATCTTCTTTCACATAAATCAAATCGGATAGGAGAGGGGCAGTCCACGATTTTTCTTTGCTCAAAAAGCGGATAGATTCTGGAAAACCTTCCAAACTTTCGACCATAGATTTGGTCAATTTATACTCATTTTTCTTAGAATCGAGCTTACGGCTGACTTCTGCGAGTTGCTTAGTGAAACCTTCCAAACTGTGATTGGCTTTATCTAAATCTGCTAAACGCTTATCTTCATCTTTTTCAACTTGTTGAATATCAGTGAATTGTGCATTTTCTTTGGTTTCCAATTCTTTCAACTTGCCTTTCAAAACCTCAACTTCATCGCGTCTGCCTTTTGTGTCTTCGTCCATGCGAACAATAGAGCGTTGCAAGTTTTCAATCTGATTTATTGAAATGGCTTTCTGTTTTTCACACTCAATAATTTCACGCTCTATGACCTGTTGTTGCTGTAAAAACCCATCCAAACCAGCTTTTAAAGAGCCATGATTTTGACGAATATCATCCAATTTTTGCTTGGCTTCTTCAACTTGTTCTTCGAGTTTTTGCTCCAGTCTGCGTTCTTGGTTTATTTCAGTACGGTAAAAATCAACATCTTCGCCGAGTTGTGCTTTTCGAGCTTTAGCGGTTGTAATCTGGTCGGTGAGTTTTTTAAAATTTTCTTCTAAAAACGCTTTGCGTTGTTGCGCCATGCGTTTGTCATTTTCCATGCCTCGTATGCGCCCGACCACGCTGTTAAGTTCCCGTTGTCGTTCGCTCAACACTTGTTCGTTTTCAATATTGTTCTTTTTTTCTTTTTCTAAAAGAGCTTCTAATTGTATGCTTTCAACGTCAATTTGGCGGTATTTATCGGTTTCCGTTTCAATCAACTTCTCCGTTTTTTTATAATCATCTTTAAAAAACGAAAGTTTTAAAACGGCTAAATCAATCGCCATTTCCTTGTATTCAATTTTTAGGTCGAAGTATTTTTGCGTGCGTTTTGCTTGTTTTTCAAGTGTTTTTAGGTTGTTATTGATTTCAAAAAGTAAATCTTCCACACGATTCAAATCTTCTTCTGTAGAGCTGAGTTTGTTGAGGGTTTCATGTTTGCGCTGTTTATATTTTGAAACACCTGCCGCTTGTTCAAACATAGCACGGCGTGAGTTTTGTTTATCGTTCAAAATATCGTCCACCATACCGAGGGCGATGATGGCATAACTGTTTGAGCCAATACCCGTGTCCATAAAAAGCGTGGTAATGTCTTTCAAACGACAAGTAACGCCATTCAGACGGTATTCCGACTCGCCCGAAGCGTAGAGAATACGGGTAATCGTGACATGGGCATATTCGGTAGGCAGTATGTTTTTCGTATTTTCAAAGGTCAAACTCACTTGCGCCAATTGCCCCGCCTTGCGCTTTTTAGTGCCGTTGAAAATAACGGAATTCATCTTATCCAAGCGCAATTCAGAGCTTTTTTGCTCACCCAAAACCCATCGAATGGCATCTACCACATTGGATTTGCCCGACCCATTGGGCCCCACAATGCCAATCACATCTTCATGGAAGTGAATCACGGTTTCATTCGCAAAGCTCTTAAAGCCTTTTATTTCAAGCGTTTTTAGACGCATATTTATTGTTTTAGTGAAATTTAAAGTGCTTCCATCCATTAAAAAGGGCTAATATTAGTAATTAAAAGCCCTTTTTAAAAAAGCCCGCAAAGCTACTAAATTTTTGAAAAAATCAGAGAATTACTGAGGGGGGTAAAAAAAGAAAAGCCGAAATCCTTTTAAGGATTTCGACTTTTCTTTTTCTTATGAGTCACTTTAATTCTTTTTCCCTTGTTCCATTTTATACTCTTCAATGATGCGTTCAACTTCATTGACAGGTAATTTTGTAAGTTTAGCAATGATTGGATTGTTAAAACCTTCCAAATAAGCTATGATTACTATTTCTTTACTTTTTTTACTTTCGCCAATTTCGATACCTTTTTCGATACCTTGTTCGATACCCTTTTCGATACCTTGTGCGATACCTACCCCTATGCCGCCTTCAAAGAGACTATCGGCATTTTTTATGTACCTTAAATCGTTTAATTTTAAAGCGTTTTTTTGAATACGTTGCATGACTGCCATGAGTATTTTATCTTTTTCATACAGCTCAAAATCCAATTTGGTATTGTTTTTATTACGGGTTTTTTCCGCTAAATCAAACCATTTGAAGTATTTGCTGAACTTTTTGTTTTTGACAATATTTTTTTGAAATACATATATTAATCTATTTTGGGGTAAAAAATCAAGGTCTTTGGAATCATTATTCAACAAAATTAAGGCTTTTTCACGTTCTTTCAAAATTTTTTCCAAATCTTTTTCGTCCCATAAGGTATCGTTTTTTATGAAATCAGCGGTTTGTTCGGGTAAGCAGGCAAAAGCTATATAATCCTCTGTAAATTTCAGATTATCGTCTGCCATCCAAATAAGCGTGTAAACAGGCAATAGACCTTCATAACTTTTGGTATTATAACTGAGGGGATAAAAATGGATTTATAAAACTCTATAATACAATGAAACCCATTTTAATTGTTGCTGTAATTTTTTGTGTGCAAGTGGGCATTTTTTTACAATAACCTTGTTAAAATGAACCACGTAGAGACGTTGCACTGCAACGTCTCTACACTTGCACACGAAAAATTACAGCAACTTTTAATTTGTATTTTCAACAAAAAGCATTAATTTTGTTTTAGGAACGTGAAAATAATAAAGTATCATTTTCAAAATTGTAAAGCATTGATTTTTCCCTTCCGAAGGAATGCCTATGGCAAAAGGGATGCCTTCGGCA
>JAYUQN010000721.1:0-3177 GCA_043756725.1 Saprospiraceae bacterium | reverse complement strand
TGAAAGAGTTGGACAAACCCGGACTCGACCCGCGTGGCGAAGCCAAAGCCTTTGAATTTGGCAACGTCCGCTCGCTCGATGATTTGAAAGTCGGCATGGTTTTACCCGGTATCGTCACCAATATCACCAATTTTGGCGCATTTGTAGATGTAGGGGTGAAACAAGATGGCTTAGTGCATGTCTCTCAAATGGCAAACCGTTTCATTAGAAGCCCGAGCGAGGTGGTGAAATTGCAACAACAAGTGCAGGTGAAAGTGATTGAGGTGGATATTAACCGTAAGCGGGTAATGCTTTCGATGAAAGACATTTAAAACAATATTTATACGATGAAAAAATATGTATTGAAGTTCTTGCAAGTACAAGAATAAGCTTAGTACTTTGTACTACTTTAGTGAACTGGAATAATTCACTCTTAAAGGTGGATTCACTCATGCCTTGATTGCTGTAACAGTCAGGGCAATTTTTTTAAATTATTCATTTAATTAAAATTAAATTTTGATTTTGTGAATCTATTATTTAACTTTGTACTTTAACCCGACTAAAATGGTCATTATTACAAAAAAAACCATACAACACTATGGAAGAATTCATCCTAATGCGATTGATGCACTGAATGACTGGTATATACGTGTTATATTATCAGATTGGTCAAATTTTAATGACCTTAAAACAGATTTTCCAACTTGCGATTATGTCGGAAATGACCGTTATGTTTTCAATATCAAAGGAAATCGTTACAGATTAATTTCAATTATTCATTTTGATGTAAGAACAACTTATATTCGTTATTTCGATACGCATGCAGAATACGATAAAATTAAGAACATAGAAAATATTTAATAATGATAAAAGAAGTCACATCAGAAAATCAATACAACGAAGCTTTGGCTGTCATTGAAACATATTTGCAATTAGGTTCAATAGGTATGACCATTGAAGATAAAAAAGAATTGCGCCGCTTGTCAGTATTAGTTGAAGCTTACGAACAAGAAACCGACCCTATGCCTATGCAGCCACAATCATTGATTGGCATGATTCAAGTTAAAATGTTTGAACGCCGAATGAAACAAAAAGAATTGGCTACATTGTTAGAAATATCTGAAACAACTTTGTCTGAAGTGATGAATGGTAAACGGAAAATAAATCTATCTTTAGCAAAACAATTGTATAAAAAACTGGGTATTGCTTCTGATTTTATACTCGAAGCCGCTTAATATTTTCAAGCGAAATCCAAAACTGTTGTGATATAATTATTATGATTTTTTTTTACAATATAGCCCTTTCAGTCTTCCATTTTTCAATAAAAATAGCCGCCCTTTTCAATCCCAAAGCCAAACTATGGATAGAAGGACGCAACCATATTTTCAATAAAATAGAAACTGCTCTCAACGCCTCCATAGAAGTCCCTTCGGAAAAACCCAAACCGCAAAAATCAAAACGCTTATGGATACACGTCTCCTCACTCGGCGAATTTGAACAAGGAAGACCCCTCATTGAGCAACTCAAACAACGGATAACGGACAAGGAACAAGGGACAGAAAATAACTTTGAAATAATATTGACCTTTTTTTCACCTTCTGGCTATGAAATTCGTAAAAATTATCCCTTAGCTGACCATATTTTTTACTTACCTTTGGATACGGCTGAAAATGCTCAACGGTTTTTAGATTTGGTGAAACCCGATATAGCTATTTTTATAAAATACGAGTTTTGGTTTCATTATCTCAACGCTTTGAAAACTCGAAATATCCCGACTTTACTCGTGTCAGGTATTTTCAGAGAAAAACAATTTTCAAAATGGAATCCCTATTCCTATTTTTTGAAAAAAATGCTTGCGTGTTTTACCCATTTTTTCGTCCAGACCCCCCCATCCCTATTTTTACTAAAAAAGCACGGTTTTAACAACGTCACCCTTGCAGGCGATACCCGCATAGACCGTGTGGCAACGCTGCCCAAAGAAGCACTTTCTTTTCCTTTAATTGAAAAATTTGTAGGACATGCGCCTGTTTTTATCGGCGGCAGCACGTGGCAACCCGACGAAGCGGTCATTTTACCCTTGCTACAAGACGAGCGTTTCAAAAATTGGACGTTTATCTTTGCGCCACACGATATTTCAGAAAGCCATATTAAACGCTTAGAACGGTCATTGCCTATACCCTCTGTACGGTATTCTGCGTTGAAAGTGCCCGAAATCCTAAATCCAATGCCCAAAATCCTCATAATTGACAATGTGGGTATGCTTTCTGCCTTGTACCGCTACGGAACGGTGGCGTATATTGGTGGTGGATTTGGCAAAGGTATTCACAATACGTTGGAGCCGATTGCCTTCGGTTTGCCTGTTTTATTTGGACCTAAATTTCAAAAATTTGAGGAAGCGATTCGGTTAATCGAAACAGGTGGTGGGTTTTCAATTTCAAATAGTGCTGAATTATTGGATAAAATGCTTTTTTTAAGTAAAAACCCTAACTATATTGCAGCGTCAGACGCCGCTAAAAAATATGTGGATGAAAACCGAGGGGCAACGGATAAGGTTTTAAGGTGGTTTTAAGTCCTAAAATTTGGAAATTAGATTTCCAAATTTTAGGACTGCGTAATGTCAGTTATAAATATAAATTTTTTATAAACCTCACCCTAAATCTTTGCTCAGTTTTTCGACCTTTGCTTTATGATAAATATTGACGCTCTTTTCAAAAGTTTCACTACCAAAAAAGTGCTAATAGTAGGCGATGTGATGATAGACCGCTACTGGTATGGCAAAGTGAACCGCATTTCACCCGAAGCCCCTGTGCCGATTGTGGAGTTTCAACAAGCAGAAGATAGATTAGGCGGTGCAGCAAATGTGGCTTTAAATGTGAAAGCTTTGGGTGCGACGCCTTATTTATTCAGCATTTTAGGCAAAGATACTGTCCGTGAGGACTCCTATGTCCAAAGGACTCCTTTCGGAGGAGAGGGGGGGGATTTTGAAAATATAATGCTTAAAAATCAACTTTCAACCGAAGGACTTGTTTGTTCAACAGAGCGAAAAACCACTGTGAAAACCCGCATTATAGCAGGAACACAACAAATGCTGCGGGTGGATAGTGAAATAACGCACGATATAAGCGAAGAGGATTGTCATTTTTTTGTTAAAAAGATAAAAGATTTTATGGCTAAAACGCCAATTGACGTTATCATTTT
>JAYUQN010000720.1:0-3178 GCA_043756725.1 Saprospiraceae bacterium | reverse complement strand
GTTTTAAGCAAAATGCTGCAAAATCAAGATGTTAAAAACAGTATTTTAAAATTAGTAAGAGCCGCTGATTTTGATATTGAAAATATAGAACCGCTTTTGTCACAAGGTGAAAATGAGGATATAGAGGATGAGGATATGCCCGAAGAACTAAAAACACTCATTCAGCAAGGCAAAATTAAAAAAACACCTTCATTTTTAACAGAACGGGCAGTCCTTGATGCCAATGGTATGAAAGTAAATACACATTCTGCATCTTTGGAAGAATGGGAATCGGAAGGCACAAAAGAGTTTATCCGCCGTGCCCCTTTTTTACTCCAAACGTTGAGCGAAGGAGGAACTTTAGTTATTGATGAATTTGATGCCCGATTGCACCCCAACCTCACAAAAAAAATAGTCGGTATTTTCAATTCAAGTAGAACAAATGCTAAAGGCGCACAACTCATATTTGTGACACACGATACCAATTTGCTACGTGATAGCTTACGCCGTGACCAAATTTGTTTTGTGGATAAAGACAAATTCAAATCTTCTTTTATTCATACTTTGGTTGAGTTTAAAGGGGTTCGCAACGATGCTTCGTTTGAAAAAGCCTATTTGAGTGGAGAATATGGGGCAGTGCCTTTGTTAAACCGTTTTGAGCAAATCTTTGAAAACTAAACTATGTCTGGAAAGCCGATTAAAAAATCTGACCAAACTAAGGCATGGTTTAAAAAACAAACCTATAACCAGCCTTATACGATAGAAACATTGCAGAAAAGTCAAGCCTTGCTCATTATTTGCGAAGGCAGCAATACCGAGGTCGAATACTTGCGCTCAATACCTGCGCCCAATGCAGATGTCAAAATCATAGGCGGTTGTGGTTCAAAAACAGCACTTGTTAAAAAGGCTTGGACTTTATCGCAAAGAGAAGCGCATAAAGGTAGAGAAATTTGGTGTGTTTATGATTTGGATTACAAAGGCGACCAAGTAGGACAAAAAGAGGATTTCAATAATTCTATTAAAATGGCAGAAAGCAAGGGTATGAAAGTAGCCTATTCGAATGATGCTTTTGAACTCTGGTTTGTCCTCCATTATAAACCCATAGAACAAGCCTTGCTGCGTTTTCAACATTATGAAATGCTTAGTGAACTATGGGCAATCAATTATGAAAAACAAGGTAAAAAATTAGACTTTTGTACAGCCTTATATGATTATTTGTTAAAAGACAATCGAGCCAATCAAGCCCTCGCTATTGAACGAGCTAAGGCTTTATTATACATGAAACGGGGTAAAATCCGTGTTTTTAAAAAGTTTGAAATTTGAGATTTAGTAGTGTTTTAAGTTCGTCAGGATATTTTTGCTTAGCCGTTTGAATATTATCAATTAAAGCGTTTTTAAATGCGCCAAAATCTTGATAATATTGAGCATATAAAGTCTTTTTTTTCATCCATTTCCATAGTCTTTCGATGACATTTAGATTGGGCGAATAAGGGGGTAGAAAGACTAATTTTATGCCTAATGTCCATGCTGTATAACGGACTAAATCGCAATGTTGATAGCGTGCATTATCTAATACAATATAGATGGGTTTCATATCAAAATAGTAAATTCTAACTTGATGTAAAAAACGAACAATGACCTGTTGTAAGTCCTAAAAAGGTCGCTATTTTTTTACGTGTGAAATTACCACAAGCAATTTGATAAATTGCTTGTAATCTTTTCAATACAAGTGGGCTAAATTCGCCAAATCTATCGTAATTTAGCGTAGCCATTTCAGATTCTGTAACTGGTCGTAAGGCGGTCATATTTAATTAAAGGTTTCGTCACCTCTAAGATACGATTCGCCTTACTTTTTTTTTAAAAACACGGATTTTACCCCGTTTTATGTATATTTTGAATTGCCGCCGCCATCAATTCTGGAAACTTATCAGGCGTACAAGCAAAAGTAGGAATATCCAAAGCCGCAAATTTTAACGCAATGGTTTTATCATAAGACGGTTTGCCTTCATCGCTTAAAGCTAAAAGGGTTATGACATTCACGCCACTGCTTTTTATGGAGGCTATGCGTTTTATCATATCAGCCGCATTGCCGCCTTCAAAAAGGTCTGAAATAAGGATTAAAATGGTATCAGAAGGGTTTTGAATGACCCCCTCAGTATAGGCGAGGGCTTTGTTGATATCTGTGCCACCGCCGAGCTGTGTGCCAAAAAGAAGGTCAATAGGGTCTTTGAGGTTAGGCGTTAAATCTACGACTTCGGTATCAAAGACGATAAAATGGGTTTTTAAAGACCGAATAGACGACATAACTGCCCCTAAAATGGACGCATACACCACTGAAGCTGCCATAGAACCGCTTTCATCCACCAATAAAATCACTTGTTTCAAAGCCTGTCCTTTGCGCCCACGCCCAATGAGGTGTTCGGGAATGATGGTATTTAAACTCGGCTGATAGTGTTTCAAATTGGCTCGTATCGTTTGGTTCCAATCTATTTCGTTGTATTTCGGTCGTCGATTGCGAACGGCTCGGTTGAGTGCACCGCGTATGGCTTCTCGCAAGGGTTGCGCTAAGCGTTTTTCTAAATCTTCCACCACTTTTCGGACAACCATACGGGCAGTTTCACGGGTTTTTTGAGGCATTACTTTATTTAAACCTATCAAAGTAGCAACCAAATGCACATCAGGTTGCATCGCTTCAAGGGTTTCAGGCTGCAACAACATTTGGTTGAGATTGAGCCTATCCATTGCGTCCTTTTGCATAACCTGCACCATTGTTGTCGGAAAATATTTGCGAATATCGCCCAACCACCGATTCACATTGGGCGACGAACTGCCCAAACCGCCTGTACGGTCGGTGTCATAAAGAGCTTCTAAAACACCATCCATGCTTTTCATGTCCGCATCCAAAGGGACGGATTGAGACGGGTCAGCTTGCTTTCCCAAAATGAGCCGCCATTTTGTGAGCTTTTCATTTTCTGTATTGTCAACGGTGTTTTCCATGAAAGGGTGTTGTCTATTGCGTATTAATATTGTTTTTGAATAAAATCGATAGGCTGATTATTACATAATTGTTTCTTTAAAACAAAACATCGTATCAATTTGTATATATACATTAAACAGGATTTAAAAAGAATTAGGGTAAGTTTTTTGAGAAATTTGAATTGAGTTTTGGATTTTTTTGCAAAAAAATCCAAAACTCAAT
>JAYUQN010000719.1:0-8699 GCA_043756725.1 Saprospiraceae bacterium | reverse complement strand
CTTTATAAGCCGCATCCACTATTTGAGAAAAAGCCGTTAAGCTGTTGATAATCAATAAAATAAAAATAAAAATCTGTTTGAATTTCATTATTGTCATTTTGAAAAATATGATGTCATTTATGACTTTGCATTTCATGTTTTTAAACACAAAGACACAAAGAATCATAAAGTTAGATGTTGACATTACATAGACAAAATATTACGTCAACATCTAACTTTGTGATTCTTTGTATCTTTGTGTTTAAAAAAAAATATTTATTTCAAGTTAAAATTTAAAATCCTATTCAAGCCCATCAAAACGAGATTAGGCTCATAAAAACTGTTTTTTATTTGCAAATTCTCCTTTAAAAATACGCCATCACCCCCTGTAATAAGCACTTTCAATGCCCCAAATTCGTGTTTAAATCGTTTCACAAAGCCTTCAACCTCTGAGAGTAAACCGATTTGTGCGCCGTTGAGCATCGCTTGCTCCGTCGTTTTCCCAACAAGGTCGGATACCCCCCCTTTCCGTAGGAACTCCGATGGAGCAGTATTTCGGCTAATTAAAGGCAATTTTGCCGTAAAATGGTGCATCGCTTTCAAGCGCATATTCAAGCCCGGTGCGATATTGCCACCTAAAAACTGCCCTTTATTGTTGATGAAATTATAGGTAATGCACGTTCCCGAATCCATCACCAAGCAGTTTTTTTTAGGAAATAAATAATGGGCTGCTACTACTGCCGCCAATCGGTCTTTCCCGAGTGTTTGCGGTGTGGCATAAAGGTTTTCAATCGGCAAAGGCGTTTCACTATCGAAGTGAATAAAAAAGTAGCGTTCTCGAAGCGAGTTTGCCACCCCCTCAGTATCCACGCCTGTTATAGACATAATAATGCCTTCGATAGCCCGCCCCTGCAACATAACAGACAAAGCATCTAACGTTATAGCTTCTACAATCGCTTTCTCAACAAGGATATTTTTTTGGAAAAAGGCGATTTTAGTGCGTGTATTGCCAATATCTACGATTAAATTCATCAAAAAAAATAAGCGGCGCAAAGATACACCGCTTGTTGAAAATTTTATGTTTATTTAAACTCTATAAATGTTACAGGATGAATTTCCCAAACTGTATTTGGTTTAGCTGCCCCCGAACCCACTTGACCTGCTGAATGCCGATTATCAAAAAACAAAGAACCTCGGATAGCAATTTCTGGAAATTGTGTACGGGGTGTATAAGTTTTGCGTCTGCCTGTAAAAAAATCGCTGTACTTTTCATAAAACTGCCGCCTTGTGCGTTCCAATATCTGATAAGCAAAAGTGTTCGTTTCATCTTTGGGTAAACCTGATATTTCAGCGGTCATCAAATTAATTTTATTCCCATTTTCATCCAAATCGCCAATAATAAGGTGATAATCTTGATCTGCTTCTTCTGAAATGAAAAAAATGTACGCTTTTCTTATAAAAACATTGTAGTCTTCATCCACTGTGCGAGGCGTTTTATCGCCTACACCGATGCGCCTCATATACGAGTCGGTCGGTAAATTTTTTAAAACATCGCCTACGGCATTATAATATTTAGTCGGTGTTAAGGAAGGATATGTTTTAGCTTCCGCCCGAGCCACCCCTTTAAATTCATTGAGATAAACCATTGAAGCAGGTTTTTCAAAATAAATTTTCAAATTATCGGGGTCTATAACGGTAGAGGGCGTAGGCGATGTCTTACCTGCATCTGAGGGTTTAGTAACATCAGGTACGGGGATAGATTTGAAAATAAAACAGGAAGAAAGATTAAGTGCACTTATAAAAATAAGAACATTTGTAAAATTTGCAAAGCGGCGCATATTGATATATTTTAAAAATTTGAGCGCAAATTTATAGATAAAATCAACAAATTAGGCGTAAGCTGCTTAGTTTTGCGTTCCAATTTTTTGTATACTGGTAACTTCGGAAATCTTATTATAAACATTTTGACACTACGTGTCAGTGCGTAAAGTTCAAAATGTTTATAATAAGATTTCCGAAGTTACCAGTATATACAATCTCTTTACAAAAAACCTCTTTAAACCTCATTTTCAATTAATTACAAAACTGACAACTGACAACTAAAATCTATTTATGACATTCAATTTAGAATATACAGACCCCCTCAGTAAAGCACGTGCAGGGCGCATCGAAACTGACCACGGCTCTATTGAAACGCCCATTTTTATGCCCGTTGGTACTTTGGCTACGGTGAAAGGCGTTCACACCCATGAGCTTGAACACGACATCAATGCGCAAATTATATTGGGCAATACCTACCATTTGTATTTGCGCCCCGGTATTGACATTATTCAAAAAGCAGGCGGTTTGCACCGATTTAATGGTTGGAGTCGCCCACTTTTGACCGATTCGGGCGGTTATCAAGTCTATTCCTTAGCGCATCGGCGTAAAATAACCGAGGAAGGTGTCACTTTTGCTTCCCATATTGATGGCTCAAAACATACTTTTACGCCAGAAAGAGCGATTGATATTCAGCGCATTATTGGGGCTGACATTATTATGGCGTTTGACGAGTGTACACCTTACCCGTGCGAATATGAGTATGCTAAAAAATCATTGGATTTGACGCATCGTTGGTTGAAAAGATGTATCGAACAGTTTGATAATACCCCCCCTCTCCATAGGAGTCCTCACGGACAGTATAATTATGCCCAAGCCTTCTTTCCCATCGTTCAAGGCAGTGTTTACAAGGATTTGCGTATAAAATCAGCAGAATTTATTGCCGAACAAGGGCGAGAAGGCAACGCTATTGGTGGGCTTTCGGTGGGCGAACCCGCGGAAGATATGTATGCCATGACAGACGTGGTATGCGCCATTTTACCAGAAGACAAACCCCGCTATTTGATGGGCGTCGGGACGCCCGTAAATATTTTAGAAAACATTGCCTTAGGCATTGATATGTTCGATTGCGTTTTGCCGAGCCGCAACGCGCGTCATGGTTTGCTTTACACGGCAAATGGCGTTATGAATATGAAAAATGCAAAATGGGCAGATGATTTCAGCCCCGTTGACAGTGAAAGCACCGCACCAACAAGCCGTTTTTATACTAAAGCCTATCTGCGCCATTTGTTTCATGTTCAAGAATTATTGGCGGGACAGATAGCAACTTTGCACAATTTAGCGTTTTATTTATGGTTGGTCAAAGAAGCGAGAAAACGTATCTTTGACGGGAGTTTTTCAAGTTGGAAAAATGACATGGTTAAAAAAATAGGTGTCAGATTGTAAAAATGTATAACTTATTGAAATTAAAAATATTAGACCGCTACATTATCCGCAAGTATTTAACGACTTTCGGTTTCTCGGTTTTCATTTTCACCCTCATCGCTTGCGTGATTGATTACAGTGAAAAAGCGGATGCGTTCAAACATGAAAATTTGAAGTTTTCAAAAATTTTTATTGACTATTTCATCCACTATATTCCGCATATCAATATGCTGTTGCTGCCTTTGTATGCCTTAATAGCCGTTATATTTTTTACTTCTCGCATGGCTTACGATTCTGAAATTATTTCAATTTTCAATGCAGGGGTGAGTTTCAAAAGATTGATGCGTCCTTACTTGATTTCAGCGAGCCTTATTGCGCTATTGCATCTGTTTTTTAACCATGTCGTCGTGCCAGCGGGCAATAAAAAACGCTTAGGGTTTGAGCATAAATACATCACAAAAACGCAGGACAAAGGTAAAACGGAAAATGTCCACATGTTTTTAGACCCTAACACGAAGATTTTTATCAGCTACTACCGCAAAAACGACTCCACTGCCCGTGATTTTAGAATGGAAAGCTATGAAAACGGCGAACTCAAACGCATTTTGAAAGCTGAAAACTGCTCTTGGCAACGTTATCCCAATATTTGGCGTTTGCAAAATATTCAAGAACGCACTTTCAACGATATGAAAGAGTCTATTAAAATAAATCCCTCTTTTGTAGATACGGCTATCAATTTCACGCCAGACGATTTTGTACGTTTCACCAATCAAAATGAAATGTTGACAACTTCTGAGTTATATTCTGAAATTGATAAACTCAACAGCCGTGGCATGGGCAATACAAAAGGCTATGAAATTGAAATCAATCGGCGCACGGCAGAGCCTTTCACCATCCTTATTTTGACGTTTATGGGAATGGCAATTGCGGCAAGGAAGGTGAGAGGAGGCATCGGTTTTCACTTGGCATTGGGTATGGGTTTGGGCGCTATTTTCATTTTTTTATCAAAATTTTCAGCCACTTTTGCCACGCAACCCAATATTTCTGCCCTTGTTGGTGTTTGGATTCCGAATTTGATTTTTGCGGGCATTGCGGCTTTCTTGGTTTCAAGAGCGCAGCAATAATATGCCGTACCACAGACTTCAGTCCGTGGACATATAAATGCCTAATCCTACAATAGTTAAATGCTTTTAAAGTTAAATTTAGGGCGATTAGATATTCACGGACTAAAGGGCAATGCCATTAAGCTAAGGAATATTAACCGAGGTTTAGGTAGAGACGTTGCACTGCAACTTCTTAGTTGTGGTCAAATTTGGCTAAACTTAAGACGTTGCAGTGCAACGTCTCTACCTAAACCTCGGAAACTTGTGCGCTAATAAATAAAAATGAAAATAAAATTAACCATTTCTTTCTTTCTGATTTTTTCTATAGGAATCAACCCTTTACAAGCAGCGGGTAAATTTGAATTTACCCCTTTAGCCCGCCAAGCTTATAATAAAGTAATGGCTTTAAAGCTGGATGAAGCCGACAATTTAATCAACCAATTGCGTAAAAATGAGCCTGATAACCTCATTATACACCTCATTGAAAACCATAAAGAGTGCATAGTGACTTTCGTGAATGAACAAAAAGCGGACTACAACCGCTATTTGCCCAATGCTAAAAAAAGGTTGGAAATTTTAAAAAATGGCGATAGCCAATCTCCCTACTATCTTTTTGCACAAGCCCAAATACGCCTTATGTGGGCAATGAACCGAGCCAAATTTGGCGATTTGTTCGATGCTTTTACAGAGACAACCACGGCTTATGACTATTTAGAAAAAAATCAAAAAAAATTCCCCGATTTTTTACCCAATAAAATGACTTTGGGTGTGTTGCATGCTGTTGTCGGCACCATTCCCGATAATTATAAATGGGGTGTAAAACTATTTTCAGGTATGGGTGGAACCGTGCAGCAAGGACAAGCGGAAATAGAAGAAGTCATTCGCTATGCTAAAAATAATGATTTTATTTTTGAACAAGAAGCCTTAGTGATGTACAGTTTTTTGATGCTCCATTTAAACAATCAAAATGAAAGCGCATGGTCAATTATTAACAGCGGTAAATTGAAACCGAAAGAAAATGTTTTAGCTTGTTTTGCCCTTGCCAATGTTGCTTCTCGCACAGGTAGGAATGATTTGGCGATTGAAATACTTCAAAATCGCCCGGCTGCCAACGGTTTTTATGTTGTGCCCTATATAGATTATATGCTGGGCTTGGCTAAAATGTATCGGGGTGACGGCGATGCAGATGTGTATTTGAAAAAATTCATTGCTCATTTTAAGGGTCGGAATTATCTGAAAGAAGCCTATCAACGTGTCGCTTGGCTCGCTTTACTGAGGGGGGACTACAATGGCTATAAATCGTGGATTGAAAACTGTAAAACCAAAGGACGAGCCGATATTGGCAATGATAAAAACGCTATGAAAGAAGCAAAAACGGGCGTTGCCCCAGAGCCTTCTTTACTGAGGGGTCGCCTTTTTTTCGATGGTGGCTATTATCAAAAAGCCTTAGAGTTTTTGAAAAATAAAAAAGAAACGGATTTTTCAGAAATCTCGCACAAATTGGAATATTCCTATCGCATGGGCAGGATTTTACAAGCCCAAAAAAAGCCAAACGAAGCGATTCAGTATTACGATAAAACCATTCAACAAGGCAAAAATACCAAGTATTATTATGCCTGCAATGCCGCTTTGCAATTGGCTATTATTTATGAGGAATATAAACAATATGATAAAGCGAGAGAGTTTTATAATTATTGCTTGCAACTGGAGCCTGATGATTATGCGGATTCGTTTCATGCGAAAGCGAAGGCGGGGTTGAGTCGGATAAAAGGAAAATAAAGTTTTGACAATTACTATCTTTGTGCGTAACACGAACTTAAGTTCGTACGAAGATAATTAAACGATATTCTTATGAATGATAACCATGATGCTGCCCTCAAACAGCTAAAAGATTTTTTAAACAAACTTTTTCAATTTGAAAGTCAAGACCTTGATTTTGGGGTCTATAAAATCTTACGCTACAAACGAATAGAGATTAGCCAATTTATTGATGAATTATTGGGTGAAACCATTGATAATCAATTGAATACATTGACCAAAACACAAACTACGAAAATAGAAGAACGCTGTGACGACCTCAAAAAAGAAGACCTCGTTAAAGGGTGGATTGAGGGCGATGAGGAAATGAAAAAAATCTTGAAAAAATTAGATAACAATGAAAGAATTAAGGAATATCAGGAATTGCAGCAACAATTGAGCAGCATAAAAGCCTCTATTGAATCCGTCAATATCATTTACAATTGCTTGACGGAGTTCTTTTCACGCTATTACGACAAAGGCGATTTTATCAGCAAAAGGCGTTTCGGCAATAAAGACAAATACATGTTGCCTTACAAAGGCGAAGAAACTTTTTTTCACTGGGCAAATCAAGACCAATATTATATCAAATCTTCTGAAACATTCCAAAAATTCGCTTTTAAAGTGCCCCACGCTTCGGGTGAGTTGGTCGTCAATTTTAAATTGACACAAATTCAATCCGAACAAGGCAATGTCAAAGCCGATGAAAATAAGTATTTTGTTTTAGCTGATAAAGAACCTGAATTTACTCAATATACTGAGGGGGGGCAAATAGCACATTCCCCTAAAAGCGGGAACCAAGAAGAATTGAATATTTTTTTTGAATTCCGCCCTTTAAATGAAACTGAAAAAAAATCCGTTAATGGCAACGGCAAACAAGATGCTTTAGATGAACAAGCCGCTGCCACCATTCAAGATAAAATTAAAAAACACGCTATTGCCGTTAATCTTTGGAAAACCAATGACAAAGGGCAAACCTTTTTATTACAAAAACTGCATCATTATACCCGCAAAAACAAATATGATTTCTTTATTCACAAGGATTTGAAAGGCTTTTTTCAACGGGAATTAGATTTTTATATCAAAAGTGAATTGATTAATGTGGATGACCTCTATGTGTCTGAAACTGATATTCATTTGGAGCATATTCGCATCAATTTGAAAACCATTAAAGTTTTTAAAAACGTTGCTGATACCATTATTGAGTTTTTAGCCCAAATCGAGGACTTTCAGAAAAAACTTTGGGAAAAGAAAAAATTTGTCCTCGCTACGCATTGGATTATTACCCTTGATAGATTGATTCACTATATCGGCGAAGATGCCGCAAAACCTATTCTCGAATCCGTTATTAAAAATCCCAATCAACTGGCAGAATGGCAAAAAGACTTTGGAAATGCTGTATTACCGCATTGGGACAATCTAACAGTGAACGATTTGATTGTTTTACCTAAAACTAAAACCAATCCCGAATTGGGCTTTTCAGAAAATGTCAAAACTGTGTGGCGCAAATTGCCTATTGATACCGTACATTTTTCTTTGGATTTTAAAGAACTTTTATTGACTGTGCTTTCTCAATCTATTGATTTGGAGGATAAGGCGGATGGGTTGGTGATTCATTCAGATAATTATCATGGGGTGCGGGTATTAGAAAATAAGTTTGCAGAAAAAATTAAAAGCATCTATATTGACCCACCATACAATACAAATGCTTCAGAAATAATTTATAAAAACTCATTTAAACATTCTTCTTGGATTACTTTAATGAATGATAGATTGGAGATATCTAAAACTTTATTAAATAATAATGGCTTAATGTGTTGCACTATTGATGATTTTGAACATACAAACTTAGCTTTTTTAATAGAGAAAACTTTTTCAGAACTGCTTGGTACTGTAACAATTAGAATTAAGCCGTCTGGGCGTCCTATACCTAGTGGCTTTGCTGTTTCACATGAGTATGCTCTTTTTGCAACTAAAAATGATAAAGTTGCTATTAATAGATTTCAAAGAGACGAAGAACAGTTAGCAAGATATAAAGAAACTGATTTTAATGGTGCTTATTTTTGGGAAATGTTAAGGAAAGCAGGTTCTAATTCTACAAGATATGATAGACCTACTATGTATTTCCCTTTATATGTAAATCCTAATAATTCTGTTACTGTTCCCAAGATGGAATACAATAAAGACAAACAATTTTATCAGAATATTGAACCAACAACTGCAACACAAATAATTGTCTACCCTATAAAAGATAATAGTATAGAGGGTCGTTGGTATTTAGGGTATGAACAAATAAAATCAATTTCAGACGATTTAAAAGCGATTAAACAAAAAGATGGAAGTTACTTAATTTACTATAAAAGAAGACCTAATAAAGGTACTCAACCGACTACAGTTTGGATTGATGCTAAATATTCCGCAACCGAACATGGTACTGCTTTATTAAAAAAGCTCTTTTCAGAGCATGAAGTTTTTTCATATCCAAAATCAATTTATGCGGTTATAGATTGTTTAAACTTATCTTCATTAGAAGAAGATGATTTCGTTCTTGATTATTTTGCAGGTTCAGGTACAACA
>JAYUQN010000718.1:0-8702 GCA_043756725.1 Saprospiraceae bacterium | reverse complement strand
CAGTTACAGGTAAGGCTGTTTTTAATCTGGTAGGGGATGTGCTTCAAGAGGAATTAGATTTTCCTGAAAAGCCGTTACAGGGCATCAAGGTTGAGTTGAATTTTCGGGTTGCCCGATTTTATAACCGCTATGGACTGTACAAAGTGTTTGAGTTGGGCAGTTATTTTGACAGCGTAACCCAAATGATGCTGTTTCAACACATCGCAGCCCAGTTGCGGTGTGGCAAAAGCGTTCCTTGTGCCATAGATGATTTTTTTCATCTGTATGGCATAGATGAAGATGATTACGGGCGGGATTCCGCTATGCGATTATGGCATTTAAGAAAAGGGTATTTTATTGGTAAAATTGATTGATGAGATTATGTGTTTAAAATCGTTTAAGAGTTGACGGTCATGTTAAAAGCATGACCGTTTTTTTTTTGTCAACTTCCCATAACTCATAATTCATAACTCAAAACTCATAACTCAATAAGGTGCAGTTCTTTCATTTTATCGCTCTGTGGATTGATGGACTTTTGTAATCAAATTACAAATTTTCTCACAACCGCTTAGATATTATGGGTAAAATCAAAGAATTGGGCTTAGACCAACAGCAACGTGCCGCTTTTCTCAAAGAGCAACTCAAAGGCACTAAAGCCTTTCGTGCCACTCAAAAAAAACAAGACTTGCGTCAGGAAGTTGATAAAGAAAATGGCTGCATCTATGGTGTGTCTGTTTGCACAGCGGGTGAAGCTCTGGGGCATTGCTGTTGGTTGGATGCGGATTTCATCTCTAACGTGACTCAACTGGGCAATAAAAACATCGCTGGCTTAAAAGCTCGTTTTGGGCATCCTTCTATGTCGGGCGAAGCTCTGGGAACATATCTTGGTCGGTTTCGTAATTTCAGACAAGAGGGGTCTCAAACCTTTGCTGATTTGTATTTCGATGAAATTGCCAAAGACTCACCCAATGGCGATTTATACGCCTATTGTCTGGGGCTTGCCGAAAGTGACCCCGAAGCCTTCGGTACGAGTATCGTTTTTTCACCAGAAGGCTACTACTACAAAAAAGAGGGTAGTGGCGAGAATATCTCTGGTGACGACCATTACTCAAATGTCGAAAACGATAAAGCGGACTATGAATTGGAAAAAGATGCAGAAGGTTACGCAAAAACATACGTGAGCATCAAAGAACTCTATGGCTGCGATATGGTGGACGAACCTGCCGCCAATCCTTCAGGTTTGTTTTCCTCTACCCAATTCAATCAGGATAAGTTTGCGGTTATCGCCACGCAATTCCTCAATGCCAATCCTAAGATTTCAGATTTCCTTTTGAAATCTCCTCACAAGTTGATAGAGTTTTTAACCCGCTACCAATCTATGTTGTCGCCTATTACGGCTGAAAATATGCCCGAAGATGCGCCCGAAGATGAAAAGATTGTCACGCCCAATCGTGATGAAGATGAAAGCATCAAGGCGGTAGATGCTCCTATTGAGTCCGTCAAAGAAGATGCGTCCGTTGTTGCCGAATCAAACGAAGCTGCCTTGCAAAAGGTATTTGAAAAAGGTATGTCGGACTTAAAAACGCTTTTTCAAGAGGGTGTAGATGGGCTAAAAAAAGACATTCAATCCCTCGACAAACGGGTGACGGATATGGAGACAAACCCAAGCGATACCCCCCTCAGTATCAAGCCTGTGGGCGATGCTACATTAGGCAAAGCAAAAGAGGAATCCTCTTGGGTGAAATCTGCAAGGGCTAAATTGCCCAAATAAACAAGCAAGCAAGTATTATCAATATTGTTAATTCCAAAATAATTATTTAAAAATGGCTGATGCTATAAACATTGAGGAACTCAACGCAAAACTCGGAGACTATAACCGAGAAAATAAAGTTGATTTGTTCCGAAAGGCTCTTTTGACAGAAGATTATGTCGGCACGTATGACGTACTGGCTGATGTAGATGATGAAGTGCCTTTACCGAGTATGAAAGTCAATGACATCATAAAAGCGGGTAGTACAACCTTTTCGCCTACCAATGATGCCTTTGATATTGATGCACGTATTTTGAAAGTCAAACACTTGGCTACGCACTTGCGGATTGACCCTTACAAATATTTTCAATCGTGGATGGCGCATCTACTCTCCTTGAAAATGGACCCCGAACAATTCCCTTTAGAAGCGTTCATCATGGATGCCTTGATTGATAAAATTAAGGAAGAATTCCGCTTGATGCACTTGTACAAAGGCACGACCTTGATACCAGGCTATTTGAAGCTAATTGAAACAGCAATCACTGATGGTGACCTTTCGGTTGCCGATGGCAGTGTTGTTGAAACGGGTGCAATTGACCAAACCAATGTCATTGACAAATTAGAACTTATCTACGACAACCTCGACCCTGTGTTGAAGATGAAAGAAACCATCATGCGGGTCAATCCTACTATGTTCATGCAGTATCGCAGGGCGTACCGTGGAGAATTTGGCGCAAATCAAAATTATGGTGGCATGAAACAAGAGGAATATCTTGACGGCACGATGTGTAAAATTGTTCCAGAAATAGGTATGGCTGGCTCTCAGCGTGTTTCCTTGACAGAAGCTAAAAATTATAAAATTGGTGTCAAAAACTTGGCAGATATGGCAACGCCAAGAACCCAAATCCAACATTACAACATTGACATCATGGTAGATTACCGCATCGGTGTCAATTTTGGCTATGTAAAAGACCGTTGTTTGGTGGTCAATGACCAAGCATAAATAGTTATGAGTTATGAGTTTTTAGTTATGAGTTTCAATTAAGTGCGGAAACTGATAACTAAAAACTCATAACTCATAACTCTCTAAAAACCCTTTTAAAATTAATTATACCATGTGCAATCTTTCTGGCACACTGCCAAAACAGTGTGGCGCAAATCCACAAGGCGTTTCTGAAATTATCCTTTTTAACCGAAAAGATGTCGTGAGTGTTGGTGTTATGGATGCGGATACGCAAACTATTTCTACGGGCGGTATCACATTGGTTACCGATAAAAAAGGCTATGCCATTGAGTTTACCGAAGAAACGGCAGAAGCCAACGATGGCTTAACGGGTGATACAGATGCTCAACACATTCTGCACCAAATAATGATGTCTGTCGCGGGTCAAAAACCTGTTATGGTTGCTCGGTTGCAACAAATGATAGGGGGTCGTTTTCTGGCTTTGGTTCGCTATGTTAATGGCGATGTTCGCTTGTATGGTACAATTGTATCACCGCTTCGTTTGCGGAAGGCAGAGGGTAAAAGTGGCAAATATGGGTCAAATGATATGCGAGGTTTTGCCCTTGAATTGTCCGCAGCGTGTGGCATTTTTCCGCCTTACTATACCGTGCCTTATGATGCCATAGCGGACAGAAATTTTATTTAGCCCCTATCTCTCTTGGCGAATTTTCGGATGAGTTTTCAGATGAATTTGCGGTAGGGGATACTGTACAAGGGACTCCTTATACTGAGGGGGGGGGGATAACGGGTGGTGGCTCTACCAATACAAACAGTACCGACACCACCACGCCAGACGATATTGCCCGCTATGTCCGATGGCTGACCCAAAAGGTCAATGATTTTACTTTAACTTAATTTCTTAATTTTTAATAACTCAAAAAAAAGTATTCAAATGGGTGCATTATTTCAAGCCTTGTATTTGGCTATTGAAGGTGGTTTGATGCGTATGTGGGCAGCGATGAAGGCTTATACCTTCTCGAAATCACAATCAGACGCTCGGTATTGGCAAAAAAGCGAACAAGTAGAAGCCACGACTTTGGCGGCTCCTGCACGTTTGTCTATCGTGAATGAGGTAGAAGGTTACACAGATACGCAACTTGCGGGTATGAATCAATCTGTTACTTCTGAATTATCTGGCAAATTAGGCTTATCGGCAACCGCTGCCAACGCTGAGCAATTGGGCGGTGTCACATTGGTAGCTTTGAAGAATCAATTGGATGGTCAAATCACGGCTGCAACCAATCAAGTTCTGCAAACGGCAAAATCTGCCTTTGCACAAGGGGCAAAAGATTTTGGTTTGGTGAAAATCGCTGCCAATAATACTGTGACGAACATGACATCGGGTGAGTTCTTTACGGCTGCCTTTGGTGTTATCACGGCTGGTTCTTGGAACGATGGGGCGTACCATGCTCAAATTTTATTTGAAGCGTTAGACGTTGACCGCAAGATTTTGATGACCATGCCTGATGGCTCTGTTGTTGAAATGAACAACTTGGATAAATTGATTTTCACGATTGCGGGGGATGCGGTTACAGGTGTGACATTTGTGGATGACCCTATCATCGAATTGCTTTCAGTGAATAAAGCGGAAATCGGTATCGAACGTCAACGGGTTGACATCGTGATAACAGGGCTTCAAAACGTCATAGACCAGTTGAATTCGCTAAATTTTTCTTAGTCCCAGAATTCAACGAGGAATTCACTGAAGAATTTAGTCGGGACAATAGTTTGACTTAATCCAACTGTGCGACATTTTCGGGTGTCGCACAGTTTTATTACACTAAAAAAAATGAAAACAGTAAAAGTTTTGAAAACGGGAATCGTGACTGACCAATGTGGTAAGCGGTTCAATCTTGAAAGTGTGACAGTACAGGAAGCGCAATATTTGATTGCTCAAGGCTGTACCTATCTTGAAATAGTAGAAAAAAACGACTCGGTTGTAGAAGCTGAAACAATTCGCTCTATTGACCCTGCACCGCCTGTTGTTGCCTTGCTTTCCAATCCTGTGCAAACTGAGGGGGTTAAGCCCAACAAAGTAAGCGTACCACCTACTAAAGCTGAATAATGGAAGTTGCTGATTTTCAAGTCTATATCAATGCCATTGTTGAACGCTGGTCACGTCAATTGGAGCAAAAGCTATTGACAGCTATCCTGTCAGAAGGCTTGATTGATACAGGCAGTTTGCAGCAATCTTTGAAGGCTAAAGTGTTTGGTATGGTCAATAATGCGACATCTGAAATGCAGTTAAGTTTCAATAGCTACGGACGGGTATTGGACATAAAAAAGCTAAAACAGCTACCTACGCATACCAACGCTCACAATCGGGCAGCATTAGGAGTCGGGCGCAATCTGAAAAACAGGGGTAGAACATGGTACAATACGATATGGTACAAGGATGTAGATAGACTTACCGCTGCACTGATGGGCGATATAACGGCACTCACACATCAAGATTTTTTGAATTGGTTAAAATAATCCTTTAAAAATTATAAAATGAAAAAGTACATACGCATACTGGGTATGCTTGCCTTCGGTCTGCTTTTCCTCGACCTATCGGCTCAAACGACAACTCCTCAACAACTGAAAGATACCATTAATTACCGCATTCGTGTCAGACCAAACGATAAGTCTTTGACGACTGATGATATTCGGTCTTCGATCATTCCGATGGTTAATTATATGGATTCGCTCCAAAAAAATGCAGCCACTAAAAAGGCTCTTAAAGATTCATTGGCTTTGATTCGGGCAACTGCCATACAGGGCGCAAAAGGTGACATCGGGCTAACGGGTTCAACGGGATTAACAGGTGCAACGGGCGCAAAAGGTGACATCGGGTTAACGGGTTCAACGGGATTAACAGGTGCAACGGGCGCAAAAGGTGACATCGGGCTAACGGGTGCGACTGGATTGCAAGGTATTCAAGGATTGAAAGGCGATATTGGAAATACGGGTGCAGTTGGTGCAACGGGAACTACGGGTGCAGTTGGTGCTACGGGTGCGACTGGATTGCAAGGTATTCAAGGATTGAAAGGCGATATTGGAAATACAGGTGCAGTTGGGGCTACGGGTGCAACGGGAACTACGGGCGCAAATGGTGCAACGGGGGCGAAAGGTGATACTGGTTTGCAAGGTGCGACAGGTTTAACGGGCGCAACGGGAGCAGATGGCGCATTGACAGCATGGGGTAAAACAGGCACAAGCGGCACTAATCCTGCTAATTTCATAGGCACTACCGATGCGCAAGATTTGGTTTTGAAATCCAATAATACTGAGGGGGTACGGCTGAAAAACGATGGACGGGTGATGGTAGGTGGCATTACAAATCGTTACAGCAAGTTCAATGTTGGTGGTGGTGTTTTCGCTGACTCGTTTAGGGTTGGCTCTTTTAACGCCAATTCAGTTTTAGCGAATCACTCAACGTTCACCCAAAATCTAAGCGTTGATGGAAACGGTGCTGTTGTTAACACTGTGAATCCTCTTACGATTAGCAATATGTATCACGCATCCGTTATGTCGGGTAGGACTTATGATGGGACTAATGTGAAATGGGCTATATTAAGATTTCTCCCAATGAACTCTCTTAGTTCTAATAGCACAACGTATATTGATATTGGATTCCCTGCTGTTGGCACAGTCATAAGTGGCATAGGTGGCGCAAGTAATGTAACGGTTGTGGCAGCAGGGCTTCCATTGTCCCCAAACATGACACTGATATGCAATATTAATACCTATATGTTTAGTATCGTTTCATATTATTCTACAACGAAAATACCTGATAATTGTGTAATAATTGCGACTTCTGTTGGAGTTCCTCACAACGAAAACTCTAACTGTATTAGGTGGTGTACAGGCGAATACCAGAACGGAAGTGAAGATGTTAGGGTAGAACAAGTGAATAAGCTGAAAACTGACGTGTCTATGACACAGTTTTACGTTGCCGTAACTGGTGGAGGTAATAAGAAATACAACGGTGCAGAAGTCTCTTGGGATAATATATTTCGGGGCATGGCTATAAGCGATATAGGGAATCTGGACATACCAGTTATGCCCTCAGTTGGTACTGTAATTACAGGCATGGGGACTTCTAATGTCACCGTAAATGCCAATGGGATTCCTTTATCCATCTATTCTGCACTGTATTACGTAAGGTCTCTCGGGCAGTTTCGCATGGTCTATTATAGTCCAAGTATTCAAATGTCAAATGATTATATCTACGTTGTTGGGAGTTTTAATTATACTCCTAATGGCACTGCGTCAACATACGTGAAATGGGTAACGGGAGAATTGCAATACCCCAATGAATTGGTAAGAGGAGAAGAAATCAATAAAAACATAGGGCAAAAAGTAACGTGGAATTTGACCACCGCAAACACTTGGTACACAATTGCAAGTGCTAAGAGCATAAAGGCGAATTCTTATTTCGGTATCACGGCAGGGGTAACCCGTCAATCGTTCTCGTTCAATGCGTCTTTCAATGTTTACTCTTATCTGAATAATGAAAGCATTACAGTGCTAAATCATTTTATGAACTACATTGAAAAGCAGGTTGATTCTATAAGGATTTTGTCCAGTGGTTACGAGTCCGTAATACAAATAAAGGTTTTGAGAAATTACGGGTTCAATGGTTTCATCAGAACTGAGGATAATAACAACGGGTGGCGATATGAAGCAGGTCTCTTGACCAGCCAAAATCCCGTAGGCTTTACGGGAACGGTAGCTAACTTTGCCGTGGCTTGTGCTGTTAGGCTGAAAGGTATAGACGGCGTGGGTGGCGAAAATCAAATTTCTCTCGGGCAATATAACGTATTAACTGAAAAGGATAGCACCATACAAAGAACATGGGAAAATACATTATATACCAACAAGGCGTATGTGGATGCGGGAGTAGCAGCGGGGCTATCATCAGAGAGATTTGTGAGTGATGCCAAATACTTACCAAAATCCTTAACGGCACTCTCCTTTACGCCTTCCGATTTGAATAACGAATATTACAACGACATTAATGGGAAAGTAACGAATGGCTCGGCTTGGGAATATCCGCAAATACAGTTTTATGGTGGACAAGGTGTATTTTTAAGAGTGCCAACGAGCCGCATATTTGGGGTTACAGTCGGTGGTACTGAGCGTTTTTATGTTCGGGCAGATAGTACAATTGAAGCCTCCACAGGGGGTTTAAAAACATCGAAAATCACCTTCCCTGACAACTCTTCAATAGCTTCTGCAAATATGCTTCCATGGGTTGTTGCAAAAGGTTGGTCAGCAGCAATTCCAAACAATACGATTATTTCTGCGGGTAGTGTATATACTATTGATGTGACCATTAATGGCATCACAAGCGATGATTCATATATTGTCAATTCCGTTGCAGGAGGCAGTACGCCTGTTAAATTGGCTGCCAATTATTTTTCACCCAATACGATGCGTATTTCATTGTTTAATTCATCCGCGTCAAGCTGGACTGTATTAGGTGGGTATTCTGTGAGATACATGGTATTAAGATGAAAAAAAATTAAACAATTTCTTAAAAATAAAAATAAAAACAATGGTAAAATATGGCTACCGCAGCGAATCTGCTGAACGGATAGAAGGAATGTCGAAACAAGGCTTCTGTTCAATTTTTCTAATCTTATTAATAATGGTGGCAGGTATGGCAAGTTGCAACGCTTTTTTTGACTTACGCCAAGCCGTAGGGGTTATTGCCCCAAACGGTCATGCTGTTGAAGGTTTCATCAATGATGCACCCTTTACGCCCATCTATCGGACAGAAAAAGCCGTGTATGCCAGTGTAGGGGATACGGTCAAAATTCAATTAAAAATTCAAGGCAGAGTGGATACCATTTTTATGATGCCTGTTTTATTAGGTGAAACATGGCGTATTGAAGCGAATGGCGATTCTTTCACTGTTTATAAATAACCTCAAAGAATGACAAAATTTAAGCACATCAAGGGAACGCATGTTAGTATTCCTTC
>JAYUQN010000717.1:0-3183 GCA_043756725.1 Saprospiraceae bacterium | reverse complement strand
ATCTACGGATTTAGATTTTACGTCCAATTCAACATCATCGCCAAGTTTCACGAATTCAGTCACCATAACTTGTGCGTTAAGGGAAGAAGCGGCGAAAGTGAAAGAAGCGAAAGCGGCAGCAGAAAGCAATAATTTTTTCATTGTGTAATTAATTTTATCGTTTATGGATGAATAATATATTTTCCATTAAGACAATTTTGAAACCATTCCGCTGGCTTTTGCTTTTTTTTTAAGGCGATTCGTGACAGAAATAAGGCTGTGTTTCAACAATATTTAATATTCTATTATTTAAAAATATGATTTTCCATTAGATTTATACTAAGCCATTAATAATTGATGAAATATTTTAAATTAAAAAAATAATCTATTTCATAAGCTTACGTATGGTGACTTTAAAGCGTGTAAATTTTTTTTAATTCGCTCACTACCATCTATGGAATATGAAAGTAATAAAGTATCATTTTTGAAATTGTAAAGCATTAATTTTTCCCAAAGGGATGCCTGTGGTATAACGCTTTCTCAATTCATCATTCATCATTTATAATTCATCATTTCCTATCAATTACGTACCACCGCCACAGGCATATTCGGGTCATAATCTCCTTTAATCAAAGGTGTCTGAATTTTACCCAATTTAGTTGCATAACTTGTTACATTCAAATACACATAATCGAACAATTCTTGAATCGTAATAATATTGTCACTGTTTGCATTGGCTTCACCTTTCAAACCTCTGACGACAAAATAGGTGAAAACACTATTGCGAAGCGTTGAAACTTCCAACGATTCTTCATCCGCTTGGGAAGACAGCAAATAAGCCACACCCGCTTGCGATTTGTCTAATTCATCATAAAATGTCTGTGCTAAGGCTTTTGTCGGCTTGGTGTTCATGCCTTTACCTGCTACATAACTGCCTGCATGACAGGCATCGGCTATCACCAATTTGTGTTTGGCACGGCACTCAGCCAACACTTTGCTGACATCGTTGTGATACAAGCGAATATCGTCTCCATCATAATCAGACGGTAAAAAAGCACCTTTCAAACCATGACCTGAGAAGAAGAAGATGGCTAAATCTCGCTCTTTTGCTTTGTAAAATGTATTACGCATGGCATGCATGATTTGTGCTTTGGTAGCGCCATCATCCACCAAAACCTCCGAATGTTCATCATCTAAAGAGCCACCCAACGGGCTTTTCCAAAAAGAATAGATGCTAAAAGCGTCATTATCTGGATATTTGAGCGTGGGTACTGAGGGGTTGTCATAAGCTGCTATGCCGATGGCAACTGCCCAGATTTCAGATGAGGGCAACAGTGGTTCTGAGGCGGGCGTATAATTACTCTCAACGGTGTTTCTCACAGGCGGTTTTGCTCGTTGTGGCGTTGGCGTTTGGGTCACCGTATTTTGAGTATTTGCCGACATTTCAACCAGCGTATGGTCATCTGAAACCCGTTGTATCGGGCTTTCAGACTCATATTGCGTCATGTTTTTCAAGCGACTATAAGCCCAATTGCCGCTTAGGCTTGTGCCATCGGTTAAACTCAATTTGCCGTTGCCATGCCACATGCCCATATACCATTTGCCCGTATATTCTCTGCCATTGGGATAGATGGCAGTGCCTTTGCCGTGTGGTTTTTTATCTTTAAAATAGCCTGTATATTTCACGCCTTTCTTTTTGGAAACGGCAGTACCAAATCCATCTTTACAATTGCCTACACACTGTGCGTGTGTGAAAAAGACCCCCCTCAGTATAAAGGCTAAAATCAGTATTTTTTTCATTGCTTTTGTTTTGGATGTTTTTTTTATTAAAAAATTTCACATTTATACTTTAGTGAATTTCAGTTAGATTATAAATTTATAAAATTTTAATATCAAAAATTACACCATTTTTAGCAATACATTTTTTTTGTTAGAACATGCTGAAACATAAGATGGACTCGTTTGAAAAAGAATCATAACACTTAAAATTTTAGATAAAATGGAAACCTCTTCCTTGTTTTTATTAAACTGTTTTTTACTATTAACATTTGTTTCACACGCTCAAACAGCGCAAGATTTAGGCGGTCTTTGAATAGGCGGGTTGAAATTTTTATTGAAACGTATGTACGCAAGATTATAACCAAAGTTATATTGCGTGAGACGATTTATACCCGTAATTTTACATAAAAATAGGAGGGTGTAAAAAATTAAAAATGATTAAAGTTGCCATCATAGAAGACCAAGAAGATATGCGCAACGGCTTAGAAAGCCTGCTGAATGAAACTGCAGATTTGGCTTGTCAAGCCGCTTTTCCCAATGCTGAAGAGGCGCTTAAGCACATCCCTACGCTTCAACCCGATGTTGTTATTTGCGATATTGGTTTGCCCCGCATGAATGGCATTGAATGTGTTGCACACTTAAAAAACCTTTGCCCAAACACGAATTTCTTGATGCTGACTGTTTTTGACAGCGATGATAAAGTATTTGAAGCCTTGAAAGCGGGCGCAAATGGCTATATTTTGAAACGCGAGCCTTCGCATAAAATTTTAGAAGCCATAAGAGACATTCACGAAGGCGGTGCACCTATGAGTTCATTGATTGCCCGAAAAGTCATGCAGTCGTTTCAATTAGCAGTGATTAAAAAAAAAGAGGTTATTGAAACCAACATCAGTAGCCGTGAACTTGAAATTTTAGACATGCTGAGTCAAGGCTTTTTAAACAAAGAGATTGCGGATAAATTGTTTATTGCCGTGGGCACTGTCAAGCAGCATATTTATAAAATTTATAAAAAACTCCATGTCCAAAATAGGGTGGAGGCGGTGAATAAATATAAGCATTTGTAAATTATGCGAATAATGGGTTTCCCATAGGGATTCCTTTGGAAAAAAAGCCCCGTTAGGGGTGCAATATTGGTAAAAAAACGCCAAAACACCCCGCACTAAGCCCCTAAAGGGCAATACCATTAAGCTAAGGATTAATTGTTAAATTTATTCGGGTTTACGTAGAGACGTTGCAGTGCAACGTTTTAGGGTTAGGTAAATTTGCCCACAACTAAGACGTTGCAGTGCAACTAAGACGTTGCAGTGCAACGTCTCTACGTAAGCCTCGGGTAAAAATCCTTAGCTTAATGGCATTGGACTTTAGTCCGTGCTACGTTCTAAGTAAAATTTTAAAAAAATCAAAAATTTCGCCTTAAATTGACAT
>JAYUQN010000716.1:0-3183 GCA_043756725.1 Saprospiraceae bacterium | reverse complement strand
TGCTGTAATTTTTCGTGTGCAATTGTAGAGACGTTGCAGTGCAACGTCTCTACGTGGTTCATTTTAACAAGGTTATTGTAAAAAAAATGCCCACTTGCACGAAATATTATAGCAACATAGAATTTAAACAATATACTCTTTTTCCAATTCAACAGTCAATTTTTCTGTATTTGCCAATTGCACATGCCACGTTCGGGTTTTAGGCAATTCATAGTCAAAAAAGTAGCGAAGAGTAGCCATTTTACTTTCATAAAAAATAAAATCATCGCCCTCTGCGCCATTTTTTAAGGCTTTTTCAGCCACAAGTCCTTGTTTGAGCCATAGCCAAGCGATGGTAACGGTGCTGAAATAATCGAGATAAAGCGTGGCGTCAGCCAGCATGACTTCTGCACCTTGCTCTTTGCCAATTTTTAAAATATCCATTGTAAGGGCTTGCAAGCGTTGAGCAACTTCTCCCAGTTTTTGAGCAAAGATAGCAAGCCTTTCATGTTTTATGCCTTCTGTCACGGTGTTAACTATTTCATTTCCAAACAGTTGTACAGCTTTTCCATTTTGCATAGTCACTTTTCTACCCAACAAATCTAAGCCATGAATGCCCGTTGTGCCTTCATAAATGGCGTTGACACGGATGTCTCTATAAAGCTGTTCAATCGGAAAATCATCGCAGTAACCCGCTCCGCCGAGGGTTTGCATAGCGGCTGAAACGGACTGAATACCCATTTCAGACGGATAACTTTTTGCTATCGGTGTGAGCAATTCCAGTAGCAAGTGACAATTATGTTTTTCATCTTCATCTGTACTTTGCTCTGCCACATCTGCATAATAACTGCATAAAGACAGCAGCGCAATTGCCCCCTCAGTAATAGCTTTTTGAAACAACAACATGCGTTTCACGTCAGCATGTTCTATGATTAAAACGGGGGGACTGTGTGGGTTTTTATTGCTGGGTTGACGCCCTTGTGGACGTTCATTGGCGTATTTCAAAGAAGCATAATAAGCAGCAGAAGCGGCTCCTGCGGCTACTAAACCCGTACCAATACGCGCTTCATTCATCATTTGAAACATGTACATCAAACCTTTATGTGGTTCACCGACCAAATAGCCGAGGCAATCGTCTTTTTCACCATACATCAAATGGGCAGCTACATAACCTTTTTGACCCATTTTACCATAGATGCCTGCACACGTCACATCATTGGATACCAATTCCCCTTTTTCAGTACGGTATTTGGGCACAACAAAAAGGGATATACCTTTTGTGCCAACAGGTGCGCCTTTTATGCGAGCGAGTAAAAGATGCACCACATTATCCACAGCATCGTGGTCACCACCAGAGATGAAAATCTTTTGCCCTTTTATCGAATAGATGCCCCCCTCTCCTCCAAAGGGAGTCCTATGGACAAAGGAGTCCCTTCGGACAGTATCATCGCCAAAAAGTGGTTCAGCAGAGCTTGTAATATCTGTCAAAGAGCTACCGGCTTGCGGCTCGGTCAAAGCCATTGTGCCTTGCCAATCACCTGCAAACATAGGGGGCAAATAGGTTTGTTTCAACGCTTCTGATCCAAAATTGAGGATTAAATTAGCTGCTCCTTGTGTTAAAAAAGGGTAACAAGCGTTGACACTGGCGGCATAAAAACTAAGGAGTCCTGCATAAGCGAGTGTGAAAGGCATTTGCATCCCACCATACTCAGCGGGTGCGTGGGCGGCAATCCAACCCCCTTCCGCAACGGCTTTTATAAGGACTTTGAGTTGCGGATGTGTTTTAACGATACCGTTTTCAAACACGGCTTTTTTCCTATCCATTTCAACATAATAGGGAAAAAGGTGCGTGTCCGATATTTGTTTGGCGGCATCCAGTGCCATTTCAAAAGCATCGCGGTCATACTCGGCATAGTAAGGAAAGCGATTGAGTTTGTGGGCTTCGAGCATTTCAAAAAGCAAGAAGCGTACGTTGCGATAATTTAGGTATTGACTGGTCATATATTTAGTTAGTTAGCTATCAACAGTATCTTGAAAATAAAGTTTTTTATTCGTCCAATCCATGCAACAAAGGGCACAATCGTATCTGCCTTTTAATGAAAAAATGGCACCGCCATCCAAATTGATAGTGCGGAGAATGTCTCTTTTTTCAAATAGAAATTCAATTCTACCACAAGGGATGGGCGTATGTCCATGAACAATGGTACGCTCACCAAGCCATTCGTCGTTGATGGATTTATACCAATCGCGAATCCAAATCATTTCTTCTAAGTTGTCAAACGGGTTTTTAGTGCGAAAATCGAGACCCGCATGAACTAAAATCAAGTCTTCTGTTTCAATATAATAAGGTAATTGCTTTAAAAACGTGAAATACTGAGGGGGTACTTCTTGCACATTTGATTTACCAAAACTGTTCAAGGTTTCTTTTCCACCATTTTTAAGCCATCTTTTTAAATAGTCAACATTACCCTCACTTCCATCATCATCCTCTTTTTCCTCAATATTAGGCGGCTGAAAAGCATTGAACATCATTTGCTCATGATTGCCGCGCAAACAGGAGGCTTGAAAGCCTCGTTCTTTTAAGTTGAAAATGGTATCTAAAACGCCTTTTGAGTCGGGTCCACGGTCAATATAATCACCCAACAAAAAAAGGTGGTCGAGGGTGGAAAGCGCAATTTTATCAATTAGGGCATTGAAAGTTTTGTTGCAGCCGTGTATATCGCCGATAATGAGTGTGCGCATAAAATTTGTAAATCAATTTCAAAAAAGAGGGCGAATTTACGAAACATCTTTTGTTCGTAGGCAAGCAAAAGAATTATTAACAGAATTATTATGTATTCATGAAAATATTTCCAATTTTATACATATCAAATATTATCTGATAAGTAAAATTCATGTATGATATACCAATTTGCTTGTAATTTGTTAGAAGCCCTCGTTTTGCACCAAAATTAGTCGTAATTTTGAAGTCCATTTATTAGTCAATTGACAAAAAACAAATCTTATGAACAGGAACCTCTACATTTCATTCCTTCTGTTTTTAATTGTTTCAATTTTAAAAACAGAACAAGCCGCTGCGTGTGGCTTCGATTTCACAGGTAGTTGTGGCACAACTGCCCGATTTTCAGTGAACAATATACCGAAAGATTATTTTGTATCTCCCTGTAGCTATGGCATAGCCTTTCCGACAAGCCTCGGTACAGG
>JAYUQN010000715.1:0-3183 GCA_043756725.1 Saprospiraceae bacterium | reverse complement strand
AGGTTGGACTGAAACGGTTGTGCTTCGGTCATCACTAAGGCTGTGTAGCCGCTTCGTGCGAGTTCGACAAGGAAGTCGGTGCCATGTTCCACATCGCGCCCTTGTGCGGCTATCCAATAGGCATTTCCATTGAATTTCCACGGTTCAGACCATTGCAGACTGAGGGGTGCGCCGATATTGATATGGTGGCGATAATCGGCGGGTTTATTGGCGGCTTGTGCCAATTGCTGAACCATGAACGGTATGTCCATATTGGTAAGGCTGTGACCGATATAGTAAATCTTCTGTTGTTGTGCGTTGATAGCGGTTATACAGAAGAGAAAAATGGTTAAAACGCTGAATTTTTTCATATTGGTTGTTTATTTAGAGAAGAGTATTTCAAATAAGAATTTGATGCTTAACATTCGATTTGATTTATCGTGAAGTTATATCCAATAGGGTATTCCAATTTTTTTGCTCAATCCATGCAGACACTTTGGGTTGCCCTCCTGTTTTAAGAATTTCTACAAGGCGGTATCGAAAGGGTCTATCTGTTCTGACAATATAAGGAAATTTTATGTTTTTAGCATAAATATCTGATTGCAAATTTGAAAAAGTAAACCGTTGTAACACTAAGGCGTTGCGAGTAATACCTTCCGCTTCAATTTCAATACGTTTGGCATCAAGGTCTTTTCTTATACCGTTATTAAAATCGTAGCATCGAATCTCCAGTCCTGCATAATCCGCAGGTAATCTTTCAGCATTGAGATCTATCTTTTGAATTAAATCGCTGTGTTTTTTGGTATCAATAGTCACTTGAAACGCATCTGAAAAAACAGCATAATTATCCAATTTTGTCATCAAGGTATCTGCTTTAATATGTTCTTTAATGGTTTGAACTTGTTCAAGTTCGGGCGCATTGGTTTGAATATTGACTTCACTTTGCTTTTTAGAGACCCCCTCAGTAATGAAGGCATAATTAAAGCCTATGATAGTTTGCCCTTTTTCTAATGTTTTTTCTAAAAGTTGCGCACTTTCATTGCTCAATCGTATGGTATAGTACCGTTCTGTCCAATAGGCTGTTTCGTTGGATGAATTATCTTGTGTGGTTTCAAATACACCAGATTCCAATTTTTGATTGTTCTGTTTCAGTCCTTCAGGATTGATTTCAGTATAGATAAGTTGTGTTTCAATGCGTTTGATTTTTAAGGGTAAAAGCCTTGTTTTTGATTTTTTAGTCAATTGAGTCTGTACACTTTCTAAAATCTTAGTATCAACGCTTTTCATAACAATTTTAAACTGCGTTGTATTGTTAAATCGTTTTGTTCCTTGATTAGAAGTCAAAGCGGTACCTGTATAACGAATCATCGTCAATTTGAAATTAGGTTTCCCATCCTGACCAACACTCAATGACAAAGAGCTTGGGGCATAATAATAGACATTGCTTAAAGCAATATCTGGATATACTGTAAGTCCTTGTACATTAAGGGGTTGGTCGAGGATAGGCTGACCCTTTAAATAAAATACCGAAATATGAAGAAACCCTACTAAAATGTATGTTTTCATTATCTTTTAGTTTCTGCTGATTTTAAAATTTTAAAAGCCTGTTCAAAACTATCTTTTTGTAGGTATAACTCCAATCCTCTGCCCGAAATCCACGGACTATCATACGTTTTTTCTTCTGTAAAAAGGCTATAACGGTATTGATAATTGATATTTTGATTGTTCAAAGCATAAAAAGGACCTATACTCAATTCACCATTGGCAGCTTCGGGTTTTACATCCATGATGATCTCTTTTGATTGTTTTCCTCGTGGGTCTGCTGATAGTGATTTGACCGTTATTTTCATGTTTTTCACCTGATATTTCCCAAAAAAATCGTTGTAATAGCTTTGAAAACGGATATATTTTGCACGGCTTTCACTCGTTCCACTGGATATATCGGCTACTATTTCATCGAAACAATCTTTGCAAGGCTCGATGGTGTAATCCAGCCATATCCGAGACACTTTATCGTCAAAAGCAAGAGGTACAACGGCTGTATTGAATTTTACTTTTGAGGTGGGGGGTACAGATTCTGCTTCTACTTTCCATGAATAAATATTGCTGTTACTAAGCGCATGGACATAGTTTATTTTAATAGGAAAAGGCAAGGTGTTTTGCCACAAATCAGTTTCATTGCGCCATTTTATTTTATCCAATTCTAAGCGTCCAAAAGTCGTCTTATCATTTAAAGACAGTTCTATTGGCACAAACTGTTTGCTATTACTGGCTTGAAACGTCACATTCCCCGTTATTTTATTGCCATTTTCGAGTTGAGACAAGAGTGCATCGCAGGTAAATTGGTCACTAATCCATGATACTTTGATGGGTTCTCGCATATCGGACGTTTGGCTAACGGTCATTTTGTCTTTGGTAATACCCAATTGTCCTTCGATACTCAACTCGGCTTGCAAACCATTTTGTGGTAACCATGCTTTCAATTCAACGTCACTACGCCCTAATTTTTTAATGAGTAAAGCTTGCGCCAAAGTCTCTTCTTCTTGGGTAATACCTGATGATAAAGAGGCGTTGGTTGTTACTTTAATATCCTCTGATTTGGCAGTTCCGTAATTGATGCGGAAATCAAAAGGTTGAGGTAGTTTTTTATCCCAATTCAAGACATATTTTTGCGGAATAAAATAGAAGGTATTGGATTTGGGGTTTATATCAACAAAGACATCTCGTAGTTGTAGGGTTGAAATATCTCTTAAATCCGTAAATTCAATATCCGTATAGATGTCTGAAAAAAGTGAAATGCGATTATCAAAATTGGGTCCTTTGGGGGTTACATCTGTCGTATCATCGGGTTTTGTATTACGGCGTTGTAATGCGTTATTTATTCTATTTACAGGTTCTTTAACTGTAATCTGTCTGCTTGGCTTTATAGTAGGATTTTGTCCAAGTGAAGCAGCTACACCTACGGGACTTAATACCGCCGTTATTACCTTATTGCTATTTGGCATCACTTTTTTCCACCGTTTTATCATATCAAACCAAGTGGCTTTGCCTTTGGGGGCATTTTTGGTTTCAAAATAAGAGACTTTTAAATAATGACAATACAGTGATAAATTGTCTTTGGCTGTTTTATCTATTTCTAAAGTGACAGGAACACTGCCACCAGCTGAAATGGCTACCCATAAAGCGGGTAATTCGGGAACAACC
>JAYUQN010000714.1:0-3186 GCA_043756725.1 Saprospiraceae bacterium | reverse complement strand
TGCAATAATCCAATGGGTTTTAACCCATTGTGCTATAAATAACACCTTCAATGGGTTAAAACCCATTGGATTATGAAATTCGTTCCAGATGGTATTTTTGGGATTTTACTCCGTTTCATGTATAAGCAAAGATTTAGGATAAGTTTTTTGAGCAATTTTGTTCCGATTTAGACTTGTTTCAAATAAATCTTAATCGGAAGAAATTTCATCAAAAACTTATCCTAAATCTGCATCTTTAACAAATGCTTAGCTTAATCACATAAACTGGATTTAAGCGAAAGGGTTATCATAAAACTATATCCGCATATTTCAAAAGGGTTGTAAATCCTTTGTGTTCAAAATAATGCTTAGTTTCATCAAAAGAACGGTCGGAAGTTGCTAATATGAAATCACCGCCCCACGCGCCCAAAGATTTTATTTCACCCCAAAAATCGTTGAAATACAAGGCTTTAGCTCGGGGTAATTCTATAATTTCTTCTATTTTGTTTTCATGTTCCCTTATAAGATTTTCAAAATTTTTAAAATCTTTTTCAGTTAAAAAATCTTGCGTTAAAGCTGAAATTTCATTAAAATACTGAGGGGGGGTATTTTTTGCTTTTTCCCGATACCGCTCAATGCCTTCCCTTGAATTTTGCTTTTTACCGAGATACACAAAGTAAAGATTGTCTTGAAAGGATGGTTTGAAATCTACTTCTTTATGCGTAGGTTTTCCTTTTTGCCTTTGAAAAAGTATAGGTTTTTTTGCCCCTGCACAGGCGAGGTCGTAACCACTGCCGCCAAATGTTTTTTCAAGTAAAATATAGGGATTTATGGCGCAATATTGTGAAAGGGCATATATCAAAGTGGAACTTGTACCAAGACCCCACGCTCTTGGAAAAGTCAAGGCTGTTTCAAAAATAGTATTTCTGAAATTGGCATTGCGGTTGAGCGATTGCGCTGTTTTTAAAACAGTCATCAAAGTTTCACCAACATCTTCACCAGACGACCACGTGATTGTGAAATTTTCACTGTCAAAGCCACAGCTAAACCAATCATTGCCTTTTTCATCCATGCTAATCCATTCACTATCCCAACCAAAATTAGATTTTTTATTTTTTGAAACGCTTAGGGATTGTCCAAATTTAGTAGGTAAAGCCAAAGCTGTTGCACCATCGAGTACGAAATATTCGGCAGTCAATAACAGTTTACCATTGGCGTAGAAAGTCTGTTTTTTCATATCAGTTATTTAAGATGTTTCCAATTTACTAAATTTAAAAAATTTAGTAAATTTTATATCTTCAAGTAAGATGCAAGACGGATGAGTCGTCTACATCCCTCAGATTTTCAATATATTCCCTAACATTTGAAAAAGACACCGTTTTATCATTAAAATAAACCTGGGCTTTTTCACTTTCTATGTCAGAGCAATTAAAATTATTTAAAATATTAGACAAGTGCATTTTCATGTGCCCTTTTTGAATCCCTGTTGTAACCAATGAGCGCAGGGCTGCAAAATTTTGAGCCAAACCCATAGCTGCAACAATTTGCATCAAGGTTTGAGCAGAAGGGTTACCCAATATCTCCAAGCTCAACTTTGCCAAAGGGTGTAGATTGGTCAAGCCACCCACTGTTCCAAGAGCTAAAGGCATATCCATCCAAAACTTGAAATACCCGTTTTCAATTGTGCAATGTGAAAGGCTTCGGTATTGCCCATCGCGGGCAGCATAAGCGTGACCACAGGCTTCGATGGCTCTAAAATCATTGGCAGTTGCCAACACGACGGCATCAATACCGTTGAAAATACCTTTATTATGTGTGACAGCCCGATAGGGGTCAATTTGAGCAATGCGCACCGCTTTTCGGAATTTTTCAGCATAAAAAGCAGCTTGTTCATGGTGAAAATCATGAATAGCACATTCCACCCAAACTCTCACAAGACACTGTGGCGTATAATTTGAAAGAATACACATTATAATAGTTGGCTCAATCCCTGTCTGAACAGTCAAAAACCATTCAAGCGTCCGTCCAAAATTTTCTAAAACGGTATTGATAAAATTTGCACCCATCGAATCGCAGGTTTCAAAAGTGCAGCGCAGTTGATAATAATGCTCTTCTTCTGGAAAAGCTACTAATTCTATATTTGAAATACCCCCGCCTCGTTTTCGCATATTCTCTGTCAAATCTAAAGCAGATTTGAGCAAAACATTTTTTATTTTTTGAAATCCCCCCCTCTCCATAGGAGTCCCTTTCCATAGGAACCCCTTCGGGTCGGACAGTATTTCGGGGTCTCCTGCCCAAGTGAAATGCACTTGACCCACTTTTTGCGTTCCCAATATTTCAGCGTGAAAACCACCTCGTTCAGACCAAAATTTAGCAGCACTCGAAGCAGCAGCCACGACAGAGCTTTCCTCAATCACCATCGGCACGGTGTATGTTTCACCATTGATAATAAAATTGGGCGCAATGCCGTAAGGCATAGCGAAATTGGAAATAGTGTTTTCAGAAAAACCATCAAAGATTTTTTGAAAGTTGGCATCTTGAAATTCAAAAGCATTGAGAATTTTACCCCCATCCCTATTTTGGGTAAACTTTTCAATCAACCACTCGATTTTTTGCGCTTTCGTTAGTTTTGAAAAACCTGCAATTGTTTTTTTCATTTAAAAAAAACGGATTTATATGGACTCAATAAATAGAAACTTTGAACAAAGGTAAGCAAACCCTTGTCTATAAAGATGGGCAACTTTAACATTTTATTTTTCAGATTATTGAAAAATCGCCTTTTAAGTCTAAGCTAAATTGTAGCTTTGCATCGTTTTTCTACAATTTGTCATTTTTAAATCATAAATATATTCAAAAAATCTTTCTATGCAAACAACTCAAAAAAAAGTAGCTTATAAGGTCAAGGACATAAACTTGGCAGCTTGGGGTCGTAAAGAAATCAAATTGGCAGAAGCTGAAATGCCGGGTTTGATGTCGCTTCGTGAAGAATTTGGCGCTTCAAAACCGCTTGCAGGGGCACGTATTGCGGGGTGCCTACACATGACTATCCAAACAGCTGTTCTTATTGAAACGCTTATTGAATTAGGTGCGGAAGTTAGCTGGTCGTCATGCAATATCTTTTCCACACAAGACCATGCTGCTGCGGCTATCGCCGCCGCAGGTATTCCTGTTTATGCTTGGAAAGGTATGAACGAAGAAGAATTTGAT
>JAYUQN010000713.1:0-3190 GCA_043756725.1 Saprospiraceae bacterium | reverse complement strand
AGGCAAAAATACAATTTTTATTCTCTTTATGCAAAAATACTAAGAGGTATTTTCTAACAGCTATCTCGAACGCCTTCGGGCAGCACAGCCGTACATTATCTTGATTTTTGTGGTTGAGGAAGATAAAAGAGGGTTAGCCATCAAAACGAGTTAGTTTTCCCCCACTAAAAAAGCTTTGTTTACCCCAAGAGGGAAAGAACAGAGCTTTTTTTGTGGCAAATACTGAGGGGGTATAAATTTTTGCTATTTTCCTAAAAAAGTGTAATTTTGTAAAAAAAATAGACAATCAATGGATTTAATCATAGAATTACGAATTTCAAATATCAATGACTGGGCAATCATTCAACCGCTGTTGAAAAGACTGAAAATTGCTTTTACGCAAAAATCAGCACCAACAATATCTGAACCAAGTCCCGTCATGTTGACAGAAGTAGAAAAAGAGTCTTTAATCCAAAGTATGAATGGTGGTTTTGTGTGGTCACAATACGATGCACACGAGGCAGCTGATATATTATTAGAAACTATGAAAAACAAAACAAACGCTCAATAAAAATGCGCTTTCCTTATTTATCCCCCGCAAACCTTCAAGGCAAGGTCAATATATGCCTTATCTTCCACTTGATTTACGGTATAAAAATCAAACGCTAAATGCTCATGGCTTGCTTGACACAGGTTCAGCCGTCAATTTATTGCCTTACGAAATGGGTTTGAGTCTGGGTAAAGTTTGGGAAGAACAAACCATTCCCTTAACTTTAACAGGTAATTTAGCACGTTTTGAAGCACGAGCTGTATTTGTTGAAATGTATATTGAAGGTCAATCATGGATAGAATTGGCTTTTGCGTGGACACGTTCAGAAAATGCCCCACTTTTGCTAGGTCAAACTAATTTCTTTATGGAATTTGATGTCTTATTTTCTCGTTCTGCCTTGTTTTTTGAGGTAACGCCTAAAGGGAAATTTAAATAGTCATTTTTAGTTAACAGCATGGCGTTAGCTATCAAAACAAGATAGTATTCCCCCACAAAAAAAGCTCTGTTACCCCAAGAGGGAAAAACAGAGCTTTTTTAGTTGCTAATACTGAGGGGGGTATGTTTTATAATAAAAACAATATATTTTATTTTATAAATAATAAAAATAAAATTGTTTAAAATTTAAGACTAAAATATTTGTTTATTATTAGAAATGTCTATTTTTACATTTTGATAATTCAAGAATATTCCTTAAATTTGTATTGAAATATGGCAAAGAAAACCAACTCAAAAATTGATATATTCGTTGATAATTTAACCAATAGTATTAAAAGTACCCTTTCTGGTGAGAGTTTTGAAACGAAAATTACAGAAGTTACTAAATTAGATTTGAAATCCGTTTCAAAAGCGAATGAGTGGAAATTTGATTGGAAAAAAGAAGTGAAAGAAGAAGACCGACAAGTCTATAAATTGACAATAGAAGAAAATCCCAATATTATTCAAGGTTTGGCAAGTATTAGTGACTACAATGACCATTATTACCTACATTTACTAGAAAGTGCGCCTTTCAATTTGGGTAAAAAGAAACTTTATGAAGGCGTTCCCGGTAATTTATTTGCTTTCACTTGTAAATTGGCTTGGGATAAAGGCTATCAAGGATTCGTCGCTTTTCAATCTAAAACCCGATTAATTGAACATTATGAAAATATATTGGATGCAACACACGTTGGAGGACATAAAATGATTATCTACCCAACAGCCGCATTAAAATTGATAAAACAGTATTTTAAAACATAAGTCATGGATTATAAAACAGAAATAATAGACGTTGACCTTGAGATAGAGCCGTTCCCCTATTCCATAGAAGACCGTTCTACGATAAGTGCGCTCATTAGCCAATATAAAAAAACAGGTGAAAAATCTAAGCCTGTTCTTGAACCAGTAAAAGAAAATGCGGATGAACTTTTAATCCGCATCAATCGAACGATTGAACTCATTCGGGTGTATAACAATGGCATTAAGCAAGCGAAGGGATTAGAAGCCCCCGTTTATTTGATAGAGTCAAATGAACGTATGAAATCGCAACTTGTGAGCGAGTTAATGGCTTTGCTCGCTGAAATGGATATATCATTTGAGTTGAAAATTGCGGCTTAGTGGTTCGTGTTTTAAGCAAAAAAGCCCTTGCGCGTGTGTGCAAGGGCTTTTTTACTGAGGGGGGTATATTCACTTTTTTATACAAAGCGGATTCAGTGATGAGTCCGCTTTTTTTGTTGAATTACTGAGGGGGTGTTTGATAAACCAAAATAAAGATTTATATTTGTAGATAAAACTACCACTATTATCAATATTAACCGACTACTATGAAAGACCAACGCTATCAATTAAAGTTTTCAGTATTATATACGCTATACGAGTTTACAAGTGAAGGCCCGTTAGGGAGAATACCTAAGATAGTAAAATATACGAAATCCAATATTGAGGGTATTTACAATCTTGGTTTTGGCGATAAATTGGGCGATACAGACGACTTTGATGATGAAATCATTACCAATAACCAAGATAGTAAACAGGTTTTAGCAACGGTAGCTGCCACAGTTTATATTTTTTTGGACAAATAGCCAAAGGCATCTATCTTTGCTACTGGAAGTAATATGGCACGAAATCGTTTATACAGAATAGGTATTTCAAATAATTTAGAAGAGATTGAAGATGATTTTATCGTTTTAGGTCGTTTGAATGATTCATGGGAGATATTTGAAAAAAACAGAAATTACACTGCCTTTTTATTAACACGTAAATTCAATTAAAATGAAAAATATAGAAGAATTGAATAAGTCAAAACAACCCATAGCCATTTATGATAAACGGCTTGATAAATATGAAACCATGCCTTTGTTTCAAAAGAAACTGGACAAAGCCAATGCTATTTTAGCGGAAAGCAATCCTTTAGTGTTTTTGAGAGAATTAGACAATAAACAGATTAAGCATCTTTTTGAGCAAAATATGCCCATTGAGCAGATTGCCAAACAAATGAGACTACCCCAAGGGGAGGTACTTGTACGCCTTCAAGAAATGGGCTTAATTGAAACTAATGCTTGTGTTTGAGTTGAAAATTGCGGCTTATTGGTTCGTGTTTTAAGTAAAAAAGCCCTTGTGCGTGTGTGCAAGGGCTTTTTTACTGAGGGGGGTATTATATTCACTTTTTTATACAAAGCGGATTCA
>JAYUQN010000712.1:0-3191 GCA_043756725.1 Saprospiraceae bacterium | reverse complement strand
AATAAAATTGTCTTAATTGCTTTCTCTGTCATCAAAAATAATAATTTGTTTGATAATAATTTTAAATTTTCCTTTGATATATCATAAGAATCGTGTCATAATGTTTATTCTGGAGATTTCCAAAGTTACCAATGAATTTCATAAAACTAAAAAAGCGGCTTTTCACTTGGAAAGCCGCTTTTTTAGTTTTTACTATTAAAAATCAATTTTGCTTTTTAGCTAAAGCTTCTAATTGCGTTGAAAACTGTGCCATTTGTTTTTTCAAATTAGCCAATTCTTGTTGTGAATTAAGAGATTGTTTTTTTAAATCCTCTATTTCATTTTTTTGAACGTCTATGATGGTTTGTTGGCTTTTTATGGCTTCTACTAAAATAGGTGTCATTTTAGAATAATCCACACTTTTATAACCTTTTTCATCGGTATTGACCAATTCAGGATAGAGTTTTTCAAGGTCTTGGGCAATGATACCAATTTGTTTTCTATCATTGAAATAGCGGTCTGGAAACTCTTTTTTACGCCAATCATACGTCACACCTTGCAATTTTATCACATTTTGGAGCGCATTACTGAGGGGGGTAATGTTTGTCTTAAAACGGACATCAGAACAAGCTGTTATCGTTGTTGATACAGTTGCTGAACTTGCCCTTAAAACACCACTTGCCGCAATATCACCTACCACATGCAGTTTATACTGAGGGGTCTGACAACCAATTCCCACATTACCACTAAAATAGTTTTTATCTTCCCCTGTCAGGTAAAGTCCCCAATCTGTATTAACAGCACCTGTCATTGTACCATAATACATATAATTATTGATGGCTGAATTAGCGGGGTTTGAGTACAAGCCATAATTGGCTGTTGACCCCCCCCATGCCAAAAATTGACCACCATAAGAGTTCGTAATTGTGCCCGTGCTTCTGAAGACATGTGCTTGAACACCATAAGCGTCGGTTATAGTACCCGAACCATAATTACCGACATGGGCATTTAATCCCTCAACTTCACTAACCGTACCAGAGCCATAATGCCTAAAATCTGCACCAACACTACGGATTAAAGAGGTGAAATTGCCCGTAGAGGCGGCATTGGTTTGGATATCATTCGTTAAACCATGAATGAGATTAGAAATATTTGAAGGGGGTGAAAGTCTCAAAACAGTTGAAAGTCCGCGATAGAGCGTACCTGCTGTAAAACTCGTAAAGTCTTTTTGAAGACTTATAGCATTATCCACCGCAGTAGCTCCCCACAATAGACTAATATCGTTGGGATTGCTTGAATAAGCACCAAAGGCTGTATTGCCAGCAAAATAATTTCTATTTGTATTGATAGGGGCATAAAGGGCATAATTTGAGCCTGTATTTTCAACATGCAGCCGTGCTGTACTGAGAGGGGACGCTACACCAATACTCAAATTTTGACCCGTTGAAAGGCGCATCCCTTCTGTTGCATTTGTTTTAAATACTAAGGCTTGTGCGTCAGATGTGCCAACAAAATCTGTTCCTGCCGTCGTGCCACTATTGCCCAATAATGCCCAAGCCGTAGCGCTTGTATTTGCCCAACTCAAATTGCCGCTCGCGTCGCTTGATAAAAGTTGCCCAGCCGTTGCCATACTGAGGGGTAGCGTATACGTTATATTAGCGGCTTGTATGCCTGCCTTGAAAGCAGTATAATTAGTTCCCGAATAGGTTGTGGAAGTATTCGGTTCGTAGAATCGCAGTTCCTTTGCAGCATTAGTGACATTGCCAAGCCAAAAATTGACATCACCAAAGTAAGCAATATTAGATGAACCAGACACATCAGCTTTATTAACATCTGCTGTATAAGCATGAAAACCGACTGAATTATCTCCTAAAGTCAAGCCATAACCACCGAGAACGCCAGAGTTCCACCCTAAAACGCTGTTGTCTTGACCTGCTAAAATGCCCGAACGATTGTTGGTGATGCGATTGCGATAGCCTGATAAAATGCCATTATTGGAACCACCCGTAATGCGATTGGCTTGTCCTGCGCCAATAATACTGGCTGTGCCTGCACTGTTGTTATCATAGCCTGCCACAACAGCGGCGTAGTTGGCATCCGTTGTATCCGTTGCACCACCCCCTATAAAAGAGAATGGGAAACGGGCTTTATTCACATAACCGCCCGCAACCGTTGCATGTTGTGCGGAGGCTTGATTGGTTGTACCACCACTTACAACGCTGGATGAACCACTTGCTGTATTACCCGAACCGCCTCCCACAAAGGAATAATCACCACTGGCGACACTGTTCACACCCCCAGACACAGTGGCTGTATTGCCCGAAGCCGTATTGGTTTGTCCACCTGCCACAATGGTGGCAATATGACTGGCTGTATTGCCCGAACCACCTGCTACCGTCGCGCCATTTCCTGAAGCATTATTCAAACCACCCCCCGAAACCGTGCTGTTTGGTCCACTGGCTGTATTGTTATTACCCCCGCCGATTGTTGAATAATTGCCTGTTGCGGCTTGTGTAGAAGCACTTCTATTAATTTGTAAATCAATAGCTGAAATGCCCCGCGCATCACCACCACCATCCCTTTGAAGAGAAGAGTTGGTATTAAACTTAAAAACTTGGTTATTATTGACACGCATACTGAGGGGTATGTTTTCTATGGTGCCTAAAAAATTTGTACCATCCACAGTACCGCTATTACCTGTCAGACTCCAAGCTATATTCGTAAAACCCATACCACCTGAGACCAACCATTTCTCTAAATTAGTATTATAAATAAGTAGGGCTATTCCTTGCGGTGCTAAAGTGAGGTCTGTACCCCCTGTAGTAATTTGATTAGATGCGGTGGAACTGGCTTGATGTGTTAGAGTCAAAATTTGTGTTGTCGCATTGATTATAGATAAAGCACGCCCGTTTTGCCCACTTGAAAAACCTGTTATCGAAAAAGCTGCCGTTGGACCCGTTATGCGGAATAAACTATAATCCCCCAATGCAATATTATCATTAACACCATTAGAAAGAACCAACGAAGAGGCTGCTTCTCTAAAAGCCACAGATCCATTCACATCTAAAGTTGTGACAGGCAGTGTGGCTACGGGTAGTTTGACGCCCATGTTTTGAGCAAAAACGTAGCACAGGTTAGTACAAATGAGTATTGTCAAAATTAAACGCATTGAATCAGTCAGTTTTACCCCCCTCAGTATTTGAGCGGTTTTT
>JAYUQN010000711.1:0-3194 GCA_043756725.1 Saprospiraceae bacterium | reverse complement strand
CTGCGGGTGGCGTTTGGAAAACCGTCAATCGGGGTGTTTCTTATCAACCTATTTTTGATTCACAAAGCTCGTATTCCATCGGCTGCATCACGCTTGACCCTAATAATGCCAATGTCGTTTGGGTCGGTTCGGGTGAAAACAATAACCAACGGGCTGTTTCTTACGGCGATGGTGTTTATAAATCCGAAGATGGGGGCAAATCTTGGAAGAATATGGGTCTAAAAACCTCCGAGCATATCGGTATGATTGCCGTGAATCCTAAAAATTCGGATGAAGTTTTTGTTGCCGCTTATGGACCCGTTTGGAGTGAAGGCGGTGAAAGGGGTATTTATAAAACTATGGATGGTGGTAAAACGTGGAAACAAGTTTTAACTATCAGTAAATACACGGGTTGCAATGAAGTGGTTATTGACCCTCGCTATCCTAATATCGTGTATGCAACAGCACATCAGCGTATGCGCCAAGTTTTCACCTATATTAATGGGGGGGCCGAATCCGCTTTGTATAAAAGTACGGATGGTGGCACGACTTGGAATAAGCTCACAAGCGGTTTGCCGACAACCGAAATAGGACGTATTGGCTTGGCAATGTCGCCTATTAATGCCGATATTTTATATGCCATTGTGGAATCTACTGAAAAGAATGGCGGCATTTTTCGCTCAATGGATAGAGGCGCAAGTTGGGCTAAAATGAGCGATTACACCACTTCGGGTAATTATTACGGTGAAATATTTTGCGACCCCAAGGACATCAATAAAATCTATATGCCCGATGTGTTTTTTATGACTTCTGATGATGGTGGTAAAACGGTGAAACGCTTGGGCGAAGCCTCAAAACACGTGGACAATCACTCGATTTGGATTGACCCAAATGATACAAATCACTATCTCGTGGGTTGCGATGGCGGTATTTATGAAAGTTATGACAAAGCTAAAACGTGGCATTTTAAAGAAAATCTTTCAATTACGCAGTTTTATAAGGTAACGACTGATAATTCATTCCCTTTTTACAATGTGTATGGCGGTACACAAGACAATTTCAGCTTAGGCGGTCCCTCTCGCACGACTTCTGAAAACGGTGTTCCTAACTCCGATTGGTTTGTGACGTGCGGCGGTGATGGTTTTGAATCAGCAGTGGATTGGCACGACCCGAATATTGTTTATGCACAATCGCAATACGGAGGTTTGGTGCGCTATGATAAAAAGAGTGGTGAAAATGTGAGCATCAAACCGATTGAAGGCGAAGGTGAAGCGGCTTATCGCTGGAATTGGGATGCCCCTTTGTTTGTTTCACAATTCAGCAATACCCGTTTGTATTTTGCGGCAAATAAGGTTTTCAGAAGTGACGATAGAGGGGATTCATGGCAGGTTTTGAGCAACGATTTGTCTCGACAACTTGACCGTAATAAATTGCCCGTCATGGGTCGGGTGCAAAGTATGGATGCCGTTTCAAAAAATCAATCAACCGATATTTGGGGTAATATCACAACTTTGGCAGAATCCAAACTGGATGAAAATATGCTTTTTGCAGGGACAGACGATGGCTTGATTCATTTCACAACCAATGGCGGTAAGTCTTGGACAAAGGTTGAAAATTTCCCAAACGTGCCTGAACGCACGTATGTGAATCAAATTATTGCTTCTCAACATGATAAAAATGTCGTTTATGCCTGTTTCAATCACCATCGCTATGGCGATTTTAAACCTTATGTGCATAAAAGTGCAGATGGCGGTAAAACATGGGTAGCTATTCAAAACAATTTGCCCGAACGAGGAACTGTTTACACAATTGCTGAAGACCACGTAAATCCCAATCTTCTGTTTGTGGGTACGGAGTTTGGCGTATTTTTCAGCATAGAAGGCGGTAAAAATTGGGTGCAGTTGAAAAGCGGTTTGCCGACAATTGCTGTTCGGGATTTGGATATTCAAAAGCGTGAAAATGATTTAGTCATCGCTACTTTTGGACGTGGTTTTTATGTTTTAGACGATTATACACCTTTACGTCTTATGAAAAAAGAAGATTTGAATAAACCTGCTATTATTTATCCTGTGAAAGACGCTTTAATGTTTGTGGAGTCAACGCCATTAGGTGTGCGGGGTAAGGGGTTTTTAGGTGAAAGCCATTTCATTTCGCCCAATCCGCAAGTGGGTGCGAGTTTCACTTATTATTTGAAAGATGATTTAAAAACTTTGAAAGACAAGCGACGGGATACTGAAAAAGAGAAAATCAAAAAAGGCGAATCCGTTTTTTATCCGTCCCTTGACACGATGCGTTTGGAAGATATGCAGCCCGACCCTTATCTCCTTTTCACCATAACAGACGAAGCGGGTCAAGTGGTTAGACGTTTGAAAGCACCTGCTAAAAAGGGTTTACAGCGCATGGTTTGGAATTTTCGCTATGCCTCCAATGCGCCCGCAGGCTCTGCCCCACCCGACCCTGAAAATGTTTTTGCAGGTGGTGAAACGGGTTATTTAGCCATGCCTGGCACGTATAAAGTATCCTTGAGTAAATTTGAAGATGGTGTTTACAGTGAACTCGTACCTCCGCAGTCGTTCAAATGTATTGCACTCAATAATGCAAGTTTGGCAGCTACCGATAAAAAGGATTACGATACCTTCTGTAAAAAAGTGAGTGATTTGCGACGGGTTGCTGGCGGTGTCAATCAGTATTTTGGCGATATGAATAACCGTATTCGCTTAATTGAAACAGCTCTTTTAGATGCGCCCAAAGTACCTTTAGACGTGCATAATCAGTTATTTCAATTGAAAAAGCGGCTTGAAAAAACCAGTAGAACCATGTACGGTGATGCCACTTTAGCAAGGCGGGAGTTTGAAACGACCCCCTCCCTAAATTCACGTATTATGGGGATTCAATATTCGATTTGGGGTGCAACATCTGCCCCGTCAGAATCAAATCGTAAAAGTTATGAAACAGCTTCAAAACTTATGGGGAGCATTGTTTCAGAGTTGAAAAATGTGAATTCGGAGATGGAGAAAATTGAAAAATCTTTGGATGCTGCGGGTGCGCCTTATACACCGGGGCGAGCGATTGAATGGAAGAATTAACCTGTAGCTTCGGCTTCAGCCGAACCCGTTTAAACGCCTTTAGGCGTTGAACGCCTAAAGGCGTTTAAACGAGTTCGGCTAAAGCCGAAGCTACGTGTGTCCATAATCCTAAATAATTGAGAATTTTTC
>JAYUQN010000710.1:0-3194 GCA_043756725.1 Saprospiraceae bacterium | reverse complement strand
ACTGGCATTTCATCTACGATAATGGCGGCGATACCCGCAAAAGACAACCCGGCAGCCCCTGGTCTGAAAACTGTATTGCCGAGTCCTTGAAAGTTTTTCTGGAAAGAGAAATATTGATTTTACCCAAAGGTGAAAAAACATATCGCCCTGCCCAAGCGGGTGATATTGCCATCCTCTGCCGCACCAATGACCAATGTAAAAATATGGCAGAAGCCTTGCACCGCATCGGTTTAAAAGCAGCTATTGCCCGTACAGGTTTGCTTGAAACGGCAGAAGTAAAATTGATTTTAGCGGTCATGCGCTATATTTTAAATAAACATGACTCACTTTCAGTCGCTGAAATTTTATTATTAGCTGAAAAAAAGGAATTGGGCGAAATCATTGAGCACCGTTTGCAGTATTTAGACGAGTTGGGCGAAGGCAATTATAGCTGGAGATGGGCAGTTGAAAATGAATTTATTCAAAGAATAAATGATTTTAGACGTGACACCATTGAGCTATCATCCAATGAAATTCTCAACTTGGTTTTAGAAGAATTAGACTTGCGGCGTATCATAGCTGCTTGGGGCAATGCGACACAAAGGCTTGAAAATGTAGATGTTATCCGTAAGTTTTCTTTGAAATATGAATCAGCTTGCAATCGCCTTCACAAAGCAGCTTCGTTGGGCGGTTTTCTACTATGGCTTAACAATTTGCAAGACAGGGACGATGATACTCAAAGCAGTGGGGAAAATGCAAATGCAGTGAATATATTGACGTATCACCGTTCAAAAGGTTTGGAATATCCAGTTGTTATAATGGGCAGTTTAGAAAATAATATCCGAGACCAAGTTTTTGGCATGTCCATAGAGCCAAATATAGCAGGCGAGGAAGGTCACACAGTTAATCTGGACGATATATTGGGCGGACGTTGGTTGCGTTTTTGGGTCAACCCCTATGGCGATTTGTATAAAAATACAGAATTATCAGAGCGTATAGATGCTTCTGATGCAAAAGCAAAAGCCACTTTAGCCGCCTTAGCAGAAGAAGCGCGTTTGTTGTATGTAGGCATAACCCGTGCACGTGATTATATAATTTTCCCAACTTCTCAAACACCGACAAAATGGCTCAATCGTACGTGGCACAATGGGAAAGAAGATTTTCCGACACTCGAATCGGGCAACGATACGCCCTTTGAATGGGCAGATAACTACTTGACGAAAGAATACGAGGAATTTTGGTACGATAAAGATTTTGGCTATGCCGAACCGCAAATAGAAAACATCTCGTTCATCCAAGAACGTTTCGGAAAAAGCTCCTTTACGCCCTATAAAATTGAGATTGAAAAAGACAATTATGGTGCTGAAAACCGTTTGAGTGAGTTAAATACTGAGGGGTATAATGCGCCGATGATATTGAAAGAAGATGCCCAACCGCTTTTAATTGCGAAAGCCTTTAACAGCTATTTGACTTCTGCAACAGCAGATAAAAGCCGTTTGGCATTGGCTAAAACAATTTCTGAACGGTATAATATCACAGACATGATTGATTCTCAACAGTTTGTAAAATCGGGCGATGCTTTTTCAAAGTTTTTAAATGAAAAATTTTCAGTACAGAATATGCAATATCGCTATCCCATACGTGCACATTTCAACGGACGGTTGTTTGAAACATGTTTAGATATTATTATTGAAAGTGAGGAAAGCATAATAGCCATAAAAAATATCGATTTTTCAGGCGATTATAAAAAATTGAAATCAGAAGCCGCAAGATATGCAGGCGAGTTGAATTGGACGAAAAAAGCGATTTTACAGCTCTTCCCGCTTAAAAATGTAGAAACGTATGTTAATGTTATGCTTTATAGCGTTTTAGTGAAAATAGAGTTGTAAAATGTATGATTACTTAAAATTAAAACGGCTGTTCACTTTGATATGAATAGCCGTTTTTGTTTAAAAAATTTGTTGCTGTAATTTTTTGTGTGCAATAGGGTATTTTGTTTCAATAACCTTATTAAAATGAACCACGTAGAGACGTTGCAGTGCAACGTCTCTACATTTGTACACGAAAAATTACAGCAACAAAGATTTTTCTCCTATTTTAGGGTATTTTTTTTAGTCCAATATTATTTTTTGCGTCAACATTTTGCCTTCCCAAATTATACGAACAAAATAGACACCCGAATTCAAATTCAAGGTTGGTAAAGTATATTCTTGTACCCCCTCAGTATAAGGCGTTTTTTTATTGAAAACAGCTTGACCCGCGATGTTAAACAATTGAATATCAATGTTTTTTATAGTGCTTTTACCCAATTCATATACCAATGTAATAACACCATCCCTCGCAGGATTTGGATAAACAGCCATAGCTGCTATACCGTCTTTAGGATCATTAAGAGGGGTTGTAACAGTTTTAAGGTCTTCTCTTGTAAAAATATAATTGCCATCTGCTGTGCCGCCAAACCCTGTAAAGACAATTTTATATATTTTACCATTCAAAAGTTTGACAAAATAAGCGGTTGAATCCACTATTTTCCAGCGATTCGTAAGGGCATCAAAATTTTTCCAATCTGCTCCCATCATATTTATTCTGCTTAGAAAATTTAAATTTTCTGTTTTGTCATTTGCGGTATCACGTTTCACTTTCGCTATTTTTACTTCATCATTAGATAATACGCCTGTTAAAAGCATATTTTTCAAATTTCCTGTACCCTCAGCGGCAAAACCTGTGTATTGCCAAAATGTCAAATCCCAATCTTTATTGTGCGGTTCTCTATCCACTGTGTTATGAGTGGTAAAAGAGAAATAGCCGAAATTTTTATTCTTAAAATTCTTCTTATTCAGTTCTGCAGTTTTTTCATTTGCACCATTCAAGTCTGCATATTTGAAAAAATAGGACGTGTCGTAGCCTAATTTTTCGATTAAAATTTTCTTCCATGCGCCGTTAGGCGTTTTCATTATATAAACAGAATCGCCCGTTAGATTATGCGAAAAGATGTTGTAAATTCCCCAACCATAGTTAAAATAATAGTCACCAGTAACGTTAAAAGCACCTAAAAGCCATGAAGAATCTGCATTAAATTGCAGCTTATCGGGTGTCAAGGTTAAAGTATCCACCACCAAATTTTCCCAAGAAGAAGCAGGGGCAACAGCCCTGTAAAGGCTAGCGTTAGGATGAATCCAGATAAAAGCATCTCGATTAATGCGGGTTGAAAACGC
>JAYUQN010000709.1:0-3198 GCA_043756725.1 Saprospiraceae bacterium | reverse complement strand
ACAATAGAATCAACAACTGTTCCTTCCATTGAACAACAGCCCGATGAGCGTCAAAAAATGATTGATTATATTTTGTCGTACCAAAACGATAAGCCTTCTTTTGGTGATGCTGCCGAGTGGCAAAACCAAGAACGGTCTGACCGCTCCTTACCTTTTAACCAATGAAACTATTAGATTCAAACATCATCATTTACTCCTACCAAACAGCATTTTCCTATCTCAAACCTTTGGTTATTGACCCTGATAGTGCCGTTTCTGCTATTTCTCGCTTAGAGATATTAGGATTCCACGGCATTACATCTGGTGAGGAAACTTATTGTCAAAATGTTTTCAAGATTCTGCAAGAGTTTCCTGTAAGCGAATCGGTTTTGCTAAAAGCCATTGAATTACGAAAAAAATACAAATTGAAATTAGGCGATAGCATCGTGGCAGCAACAGCGATGTTGGAAGGATGCGAACTTTATACACGCAATACGGTAGATTTTACCAAAATTCCAAGTCTTATTGTAGTCAATCCAATTATTTGAGCCTGTTTTTTAAATTCAACAAGTCACTTATCCCATTTTTGCTATTGCTATTAAAAACAACAAAGTGTGGGTGCAAGAAGATGCCACCGATTTTGGCTTTTGGGCTGTTTTTACTGAGGGTTATTAAAGTTTAGCTTGTTCCGCTTCGATAATTGCTTTTAGTTCTTGTTCATTCGGCAACTGAATTAAGTATTTAGAGACAAAAAGTTGTTGTGCCAATCCTGTTATCGCATACTTTACAAGATTTTCGTTTTTCCCTGCACACAATAGGACTTTCCATTGATTTTTGAGGGCGTAAGTCTCATAAAATGCGCGTTGTAATGGTGTATCGCAGGTTAAAAACTCAATAAAGTGAGAAAAACTCAACTGATTGATGAGTAAATTTATATCCAATGACAACGAATTTTTAGCAATAGGCTTAACTTGTGTTTTAATTTTTTCGGCAATTTCAGGAGGTAACTTCAATTGTTCAGACAGTGTCTGAACAATTTGAGGATAGGTTTGATAAAACTTTTTGTAAAGGTGTAAATTCGTAAACGAAAGACCTTTAATCTTTTTAGTTTTTAATTGTTGCGCCAAAGTTCTATACAATTTTGTACCATAAACAGCTCTATCTGCGCCCAATTGTTCATACTCTGCGAGATAAAACCCGATAACCCAATTCCGAAGCGTGAGCATCGTATCTACTTGTTTGACAGCTTGTTGTGCAAAAAAGCGATGCGTTTGGTCAATATTTATAACTAAATCCGTAAATTGCATACTTGATAATTTTAAAATAAAATGTAAAAATAAAAACTGTTTTTTCATTTTGATTAAAATTTAACAATAATTGTTTTAAATATACAATTTATGTTTTATACTGAAGGGGGCTGTACCTCTCAATCTTTCGGATAATCATCTACGTCCTACTTTTCTTTCTCTTCGGGCGTTCGCTCGGCTACTTCATTTTTCATAAATTCTTGGATGTTTTTGTACAAACGGTGGGTTTCTAAAAGATAGCTTTTCTGCAAAAGGTTTGAAAAAAAATTCAGAAGTTTGAAAAAAGATATAACTTTGTTCAATAAAAATAGAGAAAACAATATGCCAAGAAAGGATATTTATCACGACATTGTTAAAGAAGCCTTGATAAAAGACGGTTGGACAGTTACACACGATCCACTAACTTTGCTTTCAAAAAAAGAAGGTGGGTTACAAACAGACTTAGGTGCAGAGAAAATTATCACGGCTGAAAAAGGTTTAACAAAGATAGCTGTTGAAGTCAAAAGCTTTACAACACCTTCTGCAATACACGAATTTATAAAATCAGCGGGGCAGTATCGCGCTTATATTGTCGCCTTGCGTATAAAAAAAAATGAACGCATTATGTATTTGGCAATTCCGACATTTGCGTGGAAATTGCTTGAAAACAAAGAGCTTGTTCAAGAGCTTGTTACTGATTCAAATATTCGTTTAATTTTATTTGACCCAATAGAAAAAGTCATTAAGTCATGGAAAGATTAAAAAAATTTCAAAAGGTTTTAACGACGGTTATGGAAGATATTGAAAAAGAGTTTTCCAATTCAGAAGATAAAAATGTTCAATTTCATCCTTTGATAGATGAAAAACATCACCGATACCAATTATTGGCTGTCGGTTGGATGGGTAGTAGTGATAGAGTTTTCAATATCTTTTTTCAAGCCGATATTTTGAATGATAAAATCTGGTTACAGGTTGATAACAACGAGTACAGTGTCGCAGAGCGTTTGGTTGATAAAGGCATTTCGAAAAAGGATATTGTTCTCGCTTATTATCCCGAATATCATCGGAAACATACGGAATATGCCGTTGCCTAATTGTCATTTGTTATACAGATAATCAAATTATTGGTTTGACTATCTTAAATGTGAGTGAGCGTAATTTTGCTTAAAACAGTCGTGCATTAAGTACCCCCTCAGTATAAATCACCAAAATGCTCGAATCTGATGTGGATTCGAGCATTTTGTGTTTTATACTGAGGGGGTACTGCACCGCTCAATCTTTCGGATAATCATCTACGCCTGTATCGCACAAGTTGGAATGAGGAATTGAACCACATCCACTTTTGTGTTTTTCATATTGACATCATCAATAATAAATTGTGGGTTCAAGAAGATGCCACCGATTTTGACCTTGTGGGTGTTCTTGAAGAAAATGATATTCCGAAAGAAGATATTGTATTGGCTTTCCATGCGCCCTATAAGCGACCTTATACAGGCTATGCGGTTGCTTAATGCTTTTAGGTAGTTGCTAGCTCGACCCACATCTTCCACAACCACAAAATCCAAATCAATGAACGAATATCGTAAAAGCGGGTATATTCTCCGATTTCACTAATGCCTTTCTGACTTCTCGCATTTGTGAAAAGCGTTTAAAACTTGCCTCGTCTAAGACTTCCATGTAGTCTATTTTCTCTTTGTTACCCGATGAAAATTTTTCACCTGATAGAAAACCTGCCGATTCGTCTAAATATTTTATGCTGTATGACCAAAAAGCACTCTGTTGAAACGACACAAATTGACTGTCAATTTGCACTATTTTTTTAGAACGCAAAAAAGCATTCATCTCTTCTTTCTGTTTTTCACTACCTATTAGCGGGATTGAAAATATTTTTATTTGCATTGTCAATTTTTTTTTAACTTGAATTAGGATGCTA
>JAYUQN010000708.1:0-3202 GCA_043756725.1 Saprospiraceae bacterium | reverse complement strand
GATATGGTGCGCATTTCAGATGCCCGCATGAGTGGAACAGCTTTCGGGACGGTGTTTTTACATGCTTCTCCAGAATCGGCTATTGGGGGCAATTTGGCATTGGTTCAAAACGGTGATATGATTGAAGTGGATGTAGAAAAGCGTTTTATCCACCTCCATGTGAGCGATGAAATTTTAAAAGAAAGAAGAAAAAAATGGAAGCCGCTGGATTTGGGTTACAATAGAGGCTACGTCCAACTGTATATAAACCACGTTACACAAGCCAATGACGGAGCTGACTTAGATTTTTTGAAAGGCAAGTCAGGTGCAGCCGTAAATCGAGAATCGCATTAGAAAATATTGATTTTCAATTGTTTATAATTTGTCATAATAATTTTATAGTTTTTTAAAATATTAATAATAAATAAATATTTTGTTTAATAAAATATGATAAATTATTTATTAATATTAGTTAATATATTATAAATCAATCTTTTATAAAAATAAATATTTGTTAATTAGTATAGATAAACATTGACAATATCAAAAAAAATACCCACTTTTGTTTACGAATAAACTTGACGTTAAAAATTCATTAACAATTGGACATTTTTTCAATTTGTTTTTTTGTCTAATAAGATATAATTTTTATATGATGAGGGTCAAATCCTCCTTGTTTATCATTTGTTTTACTCTAAAATTAATTTAATTAACCAAACACACACAGCATTTTTTAAGCTTATAAAACCAAATAGTTTTCTAAAGTCATTAGTCAATGACTAATCAATCCATTATTTAAAAAACCGATAAATAAAAATTTTGAACAGATATTATAATGTTGATGTACATTATGATTAACTATTTTATTGCCTTAAACTAATTGAAAACAATGCTTATCAAAATTCCTCCTTAGCCAATACTTCAAAGTGCAGGCTTCTGGAAACCCATTTTATTAAATTTTATAATGATACGTTCTATCATAGGTAAACTCCATTTTTTAACCCTAAACATTAGATAATTGAGATCTACACATCGCAATAACTAATAGTTTAGATTAATTCAAATTTCATTATGAACAACAAACCTTACCTTATTCATGCAATGCGTTGTTTGAGTATCTTCCTTGTCGTTTTCTTTGCGACTAATTTTAGTTCCGCAACAACGCCACCCGCTCCTAACGAGCCTGACCCCTGCTATCGCGACAAAAAAGCACCACATATTAAATGTCCTGATGATATCACCGTCTGGATGGATTGTGATGAAGAATGTGTAGAAGTCGATTGTTGGGATGCTAAAGCATGGGATAATTGCGATGACCATCCCAAAATCTATTTTGATGTTGACAGAGATTATTGCTTCCAAGAAGGCACAACCGAAATTTGGGCTTGGGCGGTAGATAAATCTGGCAATGAGTCAGATAAGTGTGGATTTACTGTGACGGTGAAACAAAAGCGGGATAAAAAAGCACCTTACATCAAATGCCCAGAAGATATCTATGCTTATGTGGATTGCGATGAAAAATGTGTAGAAGTCAAGTTTCATGAGCCTAAAGCTTGGGATGATTGCGACCCATATCCAAAAGTTTGGTGTGAGTATGAAAGCGGCGAATGTTTCAAACGCGGCAAAACTGAAGTCTGGTGCTGGGCAAAAGACAAATCTGGCAACGAATCTAAATGTTATTTCAACATTATTGTCAAAGAAAGACCTGATGAAAAACCACCGCATATTGAATGTCCAAAAGATATTGTTTTAGAGATTCCTTGCAATAGCACGCCACCTTGCGCAAAAGGATTCTTCGACAAGCCTAAAGCTTGGGACAATTGCGACCCGCATCCAAAAGTTTGGTGTAATTATGAAAGTGGCTATTGTTTCCCAGTTGGCACTACAGTCGTAACGTGTTGGGCAAAAGACGATTCTGGCAACGAATCTAAATGTTCTTTCAATGTAACGGTAAAAAAAGTGGACGTAACACCGCCGGTCATCACTTGCCCTTATCCTAATGGGCTTGATTTATACGTCGATTGTGGTTTGAAATGCTCTCGTATCATGTGGTGGATGGATGCCATGGCAAAAGACGATTGCGACCCTAATCCAAAAATTTGGTGTGAAGTGGGTGGTAGATTGATTGATAGATATTATTGCTTCCCATTAGGCGCAACGACCGTCACGTGTTATGCACAAGACAATGCGGGCAATAAATCAAGTTGCACTTACCTTATTAACGTGTTTGAAAAAACAGACATCAAACCACCCGTTATTACTTGCCCTGCTGATATCATGGTCATGGCAGACCGCGTCAAAATGTGTGGAATAGCAAACTTTTCAGTTTCCGCAACGGATGAATGTTCAGTACCAACAGTGACTTGTGATTTTGCATCTGGCTTCTGCTTCCCTATGGGTAAAACAAAAGTTACTTGCACTGCCAAAGATAAAGCAGGCAATACCTCAACCTGTACTTTCACTGTCATGGTTATGGGTGGGGCTGATTTGGTAAGTGATGGGAATAACTATCAAGAATCTGTGCTCAATAAAAACGGCAAAGCTGGTAAAAACACAGGGAATGATGTTACCAATTCTACTTTCAATGTTCCTGCAAGTCAATATATTACGCGCAAAGAATTTACAATTTATCCGAACCCGACGAATAATTATGTAAATTTAGAGCTGGGACAATATCAAGGCAAGAACGTTGCTGTGCAGGTTCTCAATTCTGTTGGGCAACAAATGTATATCACAACACTTAAGCAGGTCGCTGACCAACCTTATAAAATAGATATGCAAGAATACCCTTCAGGTATGTATCTCATTAAAGTAATGGCAGAGGGTATAGAACCTGTGTCTAAAAAAGTAATGAGACATTAATAGATTGTTTTTTTTTTCAGATGAGTCATCTTGTGTTATCCAAGATGACTCATTTTTTTTAGTTGAAATTATTCACACTTTAGTCCAATGCCATTAAGCTAAGGATTTATAGTTCCTAATGTTAAGATATATTCGAGGCTTTCGTAGAGACGTTGCAGTGCAACGTCTTAATTGTGGTCAAAAAACGTCTAAAGCCAAGACGTTGCAGTGCAACGTCTCTACGAAAACCTCGGTAAAATCCTTAGCTTAATGGCATTGCACTTTAGTCCGTAGAATCCTTAGAAGCAGAGTTGTCTTTTTGAAAAAACAATTTAAGTTTCTCCGGATTGTCGGTATTGATAATATCAACGCCTAAGGCTAC
>JAYUQN010000707.1:0-3202 GCA_043756725.1 Saprospiraceae bacterium | reverse complement strand
ATATGAAATTTGAAGGAAAATCCCCCCCCCTCAGTATAAAAAAGGTAAGACAGGCTCTAAATTATGGTTTTGATAGAGATTTGATGTTGCGAACCCTACGCAACTCAATGGGCAAACCCGCTTCAAGTGGCTTTGCTCCTCGGGGGTTACCTTCCTTTAATCCTCGAATTGAAGGATATTATTTCAATCCAGAAAAAGCGCGAAAACTATTGGCAGAAGCGGGTTTTCCAAATGGTCAAGGCTTGCCCACCATACAGTTGATTTTGAACAAAGATTACCTCGACCTTTGCACTTTTATTGCCAGACAATGGGAAGAATTGGGCATAAAAACCACGCTTGATGTGATGGAAACGGCTACTTTGCGAGAGCGAATGTTGAAAGGCACAGCCCCGTTTTTTAGAGCATCATGGATAGCCGACTATCCAGATGCCGAAAGTTTTTATACGGTTTTTTATGGTAAAAACCCCGCACCTCCTAACTATACCCGATTTAAAAATGCAGAATTTGATAGATTATATGAACGGGCTTTGAGTGAAAATGAAGATGCCAAACGATATGCCATTTATAACGAAATGGACAAGGTTTTGATAGAAGATGCCCCTGTAATATTCCTGTTTTACGATGAAAGCAGCCGATTTGCTCGCCATTCAATAGAAGGATTGAGCCGCAACGCTATGAATTTGTTGCCGTTGAAAAGGGTGAAAAAATGAAAAAGCCACAGAACCCGTAATGGATGCTGTGACTTTTCATTATTTATAAGATATAATTCTAATTCTTATGCTTGGTCAATAATAACCACTGGCGGTACAGTTACAACACCACCACCTGCGCCACCGCCTGTAGTTGGCGTAGTGCTTCCTCCACATTTTCTGCCACGAGGTCTAAAACCACCTCTTCCGCTACCGCTGCGGCTACCACTGTTAGACATTGATTTTTTCTTGCGTTTGCCACAGCCACCTTTTACAAGAAGTGCTTGTTGTGGTAAAAGAACGTTGATGCCTTCAAGAGAAAGCGTATTGCGGAGTGTAATCAAATTAGCCATTTTTGTTAAAGTTTTGATTGTAAATTAATCGTTTTATTGTTAAAATAAGTTGTTATTCCTTAGCACGTTTGAGCTTTATAGGCTCTATCTTATGCTTGGTCAATAATAACTACTGGAGGTACAGTTACAACACCGCCACCTGCGCCACCGCCTGTTGTTGGCGTAGTGCTTCCGCCACATTTTCCGCCACGAGGTCTCAAACCACGTTTTCCGCTACCGCTACGGCTACCGCTGTTAGACATTGATTTTTTCTTGCGTCTGCCGCAACCACCTTTTACAAGTAACGCTTGTGCTGGTAATAAAACGTTGATGCCTTCAAGAGAAAGAGTGTTGCGTAGTGAAATCAAATTTGCCATTGTTTAATAAAATTTTGGTTGAAGAATGAGTTATTAATTCGCCCTGATTGGTATCAATCAGTTGTTTCTACTAAGACAATTTATATGCCCAATCTTGTCACAGATTTCAATTTACCGTGATTCTGGTAGGAAACAAATTTTGATAAAATTTCATAAAAATGCCTATAAAGTGCCCTCAAAACGCAAAAACACATTCCAAGTTTAAAAACTCGAAATGTGTTTTTCATTGATTGTCATATTTTTATAAAATAAGTGACAGCGTTTCAAAAATAATTAAGACGTTTCAAAATAATTTAAATCTTTGGCAAAAGTTTCTTTCAACATCACGATAGCCAGCAGTGCCATACCTAAACAAACTGCCCCAACTATTGCCGCCCCTGTAATAGTTGAACCCACCATTTCATAACTTTTATAGGCTAAAGTAATGGGAATCACACCACCCCTAACAAAATTGGGCACTGTAGATGCCGCAGTAGCGCGTAAGTTGGTCCCAAATTGCTCACTCGCAATTGTGACAAACAAACCCCAATAGCCAATAGCGGCACCCAGAACGAAACACATGCTATAAAAAAAAGTAAGTGACATGCCCCGTACAAATAGAAACACGCCGCACAAAACAATACTTGTCAAAATATAACCTATCACAACTTTTTTTCGACTTCTAAAAACTTGACTCAACCACCCACACAGCAAATCTCCTACCGACAAACCAATATAGGCATACATAACCGAATCTGCTACAGCCACTTTGCCTTGCACCGCCGTAGCTTCTGCTATTTTAGGTGAAAATTTTATTAAAATGCCCAACACATACCATATTGGCACACCGAGCATGATGCACCACATATATTTCGCAAAACGCTCTCGGTTGGTGAAAAAAGCAAAAAAATTACCTTTTGATACCCCCTCAGTATTTTTCATCTTTTCAAACATACCAGACTCAAAAGTGCGGAACCGTAGGAATAATAAAACCAAGCCCAAACCTCCGCCTATAAAATAAGCCGTTTGCCAAGTAAAACTTTTGCTCACATAAGCCGAAGCCACCGCTCCCAAAGCGCCCATAGCCACAACTATGACTGTGCCGATACCCCGATTTTCTTTATTCATCAATTCTGAAACCAGCGTGATGGCTGCCCCCAACTCCCCTGCCAAGCCCAAACCTGCCATGAAACGCAAAAAAGAATAAGTCGTCGTATCCGTCACAAATCCATTGGCAAAATTGGCTATTGAATAAATGAAAATAGACCCAAAGAGTGTTGATTTTCGACCCAGCCTGTCGCCCAAAATGCCCCAAATTAAACCGCCAATCAACATACCTGCCATTTGATAGTTGAAAAGTACGTAATCGTAATAGTAATTAATCTGTTCGGGAGACAGGTTTAAGCCATTTGGACCCAAACTCTGTTTGCCAATAACATTAAACAGTTGGATATCGAAAATATCTACAAAATAGCCCAAAGCTGCTACAATGACGGTGAAATTGATGTTCTTCTTGTTTTGACTTTCCATTTTTTTAGTTGTTATTTTACGCTTTGGCGAATTTATTAGAGTTTTCTTAGATTTTCATTTTTATCATTAAATATCTTGAAAGAAAATTTCGTCTCAGTAAAATAATGGATAAAAAAATATCGGATGCGTTAGACACATCCGATATTGAAACGTAACCCTATCAAGGCTTTATAGTGTAAAATGCTGTCCAAAGGACTCCTTTCGGAGAAGGGAAAGGGCTATTAAGTTCTAAATTTAGCACTCGAAAAAGCCGTGCGCTCCCCCCGACCCCCAAAGGGGGAGTACATCCGAAGTA
>JAYUQN010000706.1:0-3209 GCA_043756725.1 Saprospiraceae bacterium | reverse complement strand
ATTTTACTTGTAACACCACTTAAAAAAGAAGATGAACGATAAATATATGTCCATTTTGCCCCTTTAACTGGTGCAAAAACAGCTTGACTCCATGAAGTGAATGGTAAAAGCTGAATAAATATCAGCAAGATAAAAGCGATACATTTTCTCGGTTTCATTTTTCAAAATTTTAGATGTTTAAAACCTCCTCCAACCACCCATCAATCTGCTTCAAATCTGAATTAAAATTAAGCCCAATAGCGGTGATAGGTTTGTTTAAAGCACAGTATTTATCTGCGTATTTTGTGTTCTTAATTTGAGTCAAGGCTTCTTCTGCGGTTTTATTAAACTTAAATTCAAAAATGTATATATCTGTCAAAGTTTGCACAACAGCATCCGCTCGCCCTTTTGAAGAATGAACTTCACTATTGATGAACATGCCCAAATAGCTGAAAATTATGTGCAACAAACCATGATATAAGCCTTCCGATTGTTTTTTATAGGTTTCAGAAGGTAAATCTCCTAAAATGGCATTAAGAATTGTTTTGACTTGTGGCAAGTCTCTTGATAAAAAGGCTTGGTTGAGGTCTTTTATTGTGCGTCCTGTATGAAAACGATTCGGGTTTTTAGCAATATCATCTATCAAAAACTCATACATACTTTCACGCACCTCTTTGTTAGGATAATCTAAAACCATATCACCTGTCATAGCATCAATTGATTTGATAGTTAAATAGCCTGTTTGAAAAAGGAGAGGAATCAATTCAAGGTTTTCGATATCGTATTTTTCTAATATTCTGTTATTAATTGAGACATTTTCGACATTAAAATTATCGTGTTTTCGCATTTGATGAATGAGAAAATTCGGGCTACCTGTTGAAAACCAGAAATTCTTAAACTGTTCGCTGGAAAGAAAACTCAACGTCCCAAAAGGATTGTACACTTTGTGAACACCATCCCAACTGTAACCGTTGTACCAAACCGACATTTGATTTAATAAAGTTTTATTGGATATATCAAGGTTTGCTTCAATGATTTTCAGATAATCCTTAAAATAATATTCTAATTCTTGATGTGTATAGCCTGTTAAAGTGGCATATTTTTTATTGATTGTAATATCTTCCAAATTATTTAAATGAGAAAAAAGAGACACTTTTGCGAATTTGGAAATGCCTGTAATAAAAACAAACTCCAAGTCACTTTCTGCATTTTTTAAAACGGAATAGAATTCGCGTAAAACGGTACGATTGGTTTTGGCTTGTTCAATATTGTCTTTTTCCAAATAATCAATAATAGGTTTGTCGTATTCATCTATTAAAATTACAACCTTTCCGTGTTTGGCGGACAGTTTTTTTAAAAGTTCTTTGAATTGTCCTTTAACGTCTGTTTTAACTAAGTTTATATCGAAACTATCTGCCAAATCAAGTAATTCGGATTTAAGCGATTCCGTCATACCTAATGCTTCATAACTAACACTATCAAATGAAAAATGCAAGACAGGACTCGTTTTCGACCAGTCCCATTTATCGTATATCCAAAGCCCTTCAAAAAGAGCTTTATTACCTTGATATAATTCTTTAAGCGTAGAAACCAATAAAGACTTACCAAACCGACGAGGACGCGAGAAGAAATAGGTCGTACCCCGTGTCACCAATTGATGTACAAGTTCTGTTTTATCAACATAAATACAGTTGCGCTCTCGCATTTTAGGCAGCGTTTGCACGCCAATAGGTAAATTTTTCATAGGACAAAGATAAGAGAAATGACGAATTATGAAAGATGAATTTAAGGAGGGGGCATTATGCAAAAAAATATTTCCCCAAATGAACTTTTTTTTCACCCAAAAGGTTGTATAATCTGATTTCAATAAAAAAAAAATTTTTCATCATAAAAAAAAGACAATGAAAGTCCTACTATCCATTTCCGAAACAAGCAATTGCTTGGCGAGGGCATTAAGTTGCCCCAGATACCTTAGGCGTATTCGGTGTTGGTAGGCGTTTTTTTATGCTGTAAAATTCCTCATAAAAGGATTTTAATCAAAAGAACGATCCGACCCGAAGTGCCATTCAACATGCGCATTTCGGGCTTTTTTATGCCTTGCCCGAATGTCCTATTCGTTAATTTTCTAATCAATAAAGGACAATGGATCGTTCTAAAGAACTGCTTTTGGCAGATAAAAACCCCTATTTGTATCAACAAATTCTTAAATTTTCACGTTCAAAATCGCCCAATAACCCTGCTAAATGGTATCTCATCAAGGCGTTTGACGGCACAGAAGACAACCTAAATCCGCTGAAACGTCTTGTTACAGCGCATAAGTTTCAGAAGTATGAGCGGGAAAGAGCTTTGTTCTTTTTCAATGTTTTAGATGAAAAAGGGATAGATTTGGTTTCAGATGAAGAGTTGTTAGGAGCATACCTTATGGTGGCGCGTTATCTGGGTTGCCGCATCCGCGAAATAGAAAATTGGAAACCTAAATCGCACAACCGTTATCGGATATTGTCTGAAATGGTTCGTTTTCTCTACGCTCGTTATCCTGTGCCAGCGTTTATGGATTCTGCTTTTTATGATAAAAATCCGCTATTTGCGCAATGGTTTATTCATTTTGCACAAGGCGGCAGCGTGCGCAAAGTGCCTAAATGCCCTATTAAACTGACAGCTAAAATGGCGCATCAATTCATGCACACACCCCCTCAGTATTCTGTGACAGAAGCCTTGCGCTATGCCCAAGTAATCAATATGGGTGGCAATGAGCGTTTGGTGCGCACGATTTTAGCAACCCGTTTGGGTCAATATTTTGAAAACGATGATTTTTGGGAAACGGTTATTCGGTTTTTCATACAAAACCCTATGTTAGAGCAAAGCCGTATCCAACCGATAGTGGATTATATTCAAAGTGTGAAATTTGAAAACCGTGTGGATGTGCATCCTTTAAATTATAACCAAATTATAAGGGTTGCACCTTCGCTACCTAATTATAGCATGAAAGGGCGTACAGTAAGCACATTGTTATCTGCTGTGGATGCTTGGCATCGGGCGCTACACCATGTAACAGCACCTAAAAACACAAAAGAACCTTTGTTTTGGCAAGCTGCTCCTATCAGAAATTTCAAACATAGAGAAGGGACGAGTGATGAAAATGCTAAAATCTATCATATAGAACAGTTAATCACTTCGTTTGCGCTGCTAAAAGAAGGTCATAAAATGCACCACTGCGTCTATTCTTATAC
>JAYUQN010000705.1:0-3215 GCA_043756725.1 Saprospiraceae bacterium | reverse complement strand
AGCGCAATTCCCGCTACAACGGTCGCTACATCGTCAACGCCTTAGCCGGTAAAGAATGGACAGTGGGTAAAAACCAAAACAAGTTTTGGGGCATCAATGGACATATTTTAATGAGGGGCGGCTTCCGTGAAACGCCTATTGATGAAACGGCTTCTAAAAAGGCAAATCAAACGGTTTACGATTATACCAAACCATTTTCATTGCAATTAAAAGACTATTTCAGAACGGATGTGAGCGTCTATTTCAAAAGAAATCGCTTGAAATGGTCGTCCACTTTGCAATTGGATATTCAAAACGTGACCAATCAACAGAATGAAGCGTGGCATTATTTTGACCGTTTTCAGAAAAAAGTGGTAACGAAATATCAGTTGGGGATGATTCCGAATTTGAGTTATAAGGTAGCGTTTTAGTTATAGCCACACGTAGCTTCACACGTAGCTTCACACGTAGCTTCGCCTTTAGGCGAACCCGTTTAAACGCCTTTAGGCGTTGATATGCAGCATGAAGGCAAACGCCTAAAGGCGTTCAGACGGGTTCGCCTAAAGACGAAGCTACATGGCATGTCGTTCTATTTCATAAAAACCATGCGCCCCATCAAAGTCTGTTGCGTTGTTTGAATTTTATAACCTAAAACACCCTCTGTTAAGCCTATTGGCAAATCATAAAACGGTAAGGTAATTTCATTATAACCTTTTTGAAACGCTTTTTTTAGGGTTTTAAGAATACGTCCTCGATTGTCAAAAAAGGTTAATTGCACCTCGTCTGATTCAGGTAGGTTGAAACGAAGGGTTGTTTCATAAGAAAATGGATTGGGTATATTGGGTAAAAGCTCGAAATACCCCCCCTCAGTATTTTGAGCTTTTAGCACCATTTTTAGGGCATATATTTCACCCTCCGCCGTATAAGCTTCGGCAATCGTCAAATCAGAGGTTATTTGTACAATGCTTTGCAGCGGTTGAGCAGTAGGCGTTTTTAATTTTATTTTAAAAAGGTCACCTTTATGCGTTTTACCATTCCAACTCACGGTTATTTTACCTTTTTCTTTGAAAAAAACATAATTATTTTCACCGAAACCCTCTAATCCTGCATTTTCAATATTTAAAATATCTGAAAATTTTTTATTGAAATTCAAGGTCAGTTGAAAACCTTCAATCTCGCTTTCATTGCTTGAAAAAACAATATCGCCCGATTTGTCTTTTCTAACGGTGAAATTAACAGACGGTGAAAAATCTCTAACTTCTGCTTGGACAAGTGCATTTTCCCTTGCCGACAAATTGACATCGCCTGTTTTAATGGCTAAAAAATCGGCATTGCTGATATTATCCGTCGGATGGTCATAAAGCAAATATTGCGGAAAATCTATCAATAAGGCTTCTTCTGGATTTTTAAAAACAAACGCGCTGGGCACAAACCGCCAGGGTTGGCTTCTCGGCACACTGTCGGTGATTCTCAAAACAAGGCGACGCAGATAGAGCATATCGGCAGCAGAGACATCACCATCGCCATCTACATCTGCCGCTATGATTTTATAGGGCGACGTAAGGGGCTGAATACCCAAAATGTGCCGACTGATGAGCGCAATATCCAGCGTTGAGATACCATTGAGCCAATCTTTAGGGCGTCTGGGCGTTATTTTATAGATGGCATCTCGTTTTAGTAACGTAAATTTGAAATCGCTGGCAAGGGGTTGCTCTATAAATAGACCGCTTTGCATATCCGACAAAACCACTTGCGCTTTGATAGCCGTTGTATTTTCTCTATTCAATCTGCCTTCTATACTGAGGGGTCTCGGCGAGCAATAATATAAGGTGTCAATCACACGAATGCTTGTTTTACACATTGCTGTTTTACCTATTTCATCTTTCACCCAAAGTTCCACAGCATACGTCAAGGTATCGCCACAATTAAATACCAAACTATCTTTTGACGGAAAGCCTGTTCCATCTCCTACTTTTCTGACGCCCCACACAAGCCGTTGCGAAGGAGTACATTGGTCAAAAACAGTAGCAGCCAATTGTTGAGCTTTGATATTAAGGATTTTATTATCCGCTAATTGAAATGTGATAGTGGCTTTGCAGGTAATACTTGGGGCTTGGTCGTAGATTAAAATATCTTGAACGGCTGTGTCTATCCTATTTTGGCAAGGATTCTTCAAAGTCCAAAGACGCTTAATAGATAAGCCATTGCTCAATGTGGTGCGGGTATCTTGCCAAGATGATTGAATATAGCAAAATCCGCTTGTCAAAGCAGCGCCAGTTTTGTAGAGCGGTCGTCCAGTACCCGCTATTTTTACGCCATTCACCACTATCGTATCAGGCTCTAAATTAATAAGTGTACCCGTACAATTTTTCACAACGTTTGGTGGATACACAATATCGGCGTAGGAGGCATCTTTCAAATAAATCACCTGCTGGCATTCACTCAAATTTCCAAAAATATCGCTTATAAAAAAACGGCGAACAGTCACCCTCGAACAACCTGCGGCATTTGTCAAATTAAAATTTAAATCAACTGGAAAATCTAAAGGCTTTTGGGTGAAAGGCGTGAAACAGGTGGTAAAATAGGTGAAATCATTATAATAATAACGACTACCCGCAGAACATTCGGCGGTTATATTGGGCGCTCCTGATGCCTGCACTGAAGGCTCGCCATGCGTATCTGTTTGACTGCAATGAATGACAATATCTGGTGGGCTTTCCACCTTTGGCGGTATCGTGTCTCTGGTGAAAATAGCGGAAAGACAAGAGGTGTTGGTTGTTGTATTAGTGACAAGGGCGGTAACTGCCCTATAAATATCGCGGGCGGTGACAAAATTTTCGGAATATTTTTCTGATCCAAATGAAAGAGCTACTTTGTAGTTGTCAAAACTGCCAATATTACTCCCCCTCAGTAATAACTGTGGTGAAATTTCTTTTCGGCAATCATCGCCCAATGAAACCATCAAGCTCTCAGTACAGGAGAACGTTTGGGCATTTGTTTTAAAAGATAAAAATGAAATGGGGAACAGGATGAAAAGTAAAGGCTTAAAATCAGTTCGTATAATTTTCTTCATGTTGCTAAAATGGTCATCGAATGTTCATATTATGTCTGTCAAAGATAGCTATTTTTTGGAAACTTTGTTGCTGTAATTTTTCGTGTGCAATTGTAGAGACGTTGCAGTGCAACGTCTCTACGTGGTTCATTTTAACAAGGTTATTGTAAAAAAAATGCCCACT
>JAYUQN010000704.1:0-3216 GCA_043756725.1 Saprospiraceae bacterium | reverse complement strand
TGTGGTCGCGCAGCATGCGCACCATCATTTCAATTTTGTCTTTCGCACTTTGGGCATCGGAACTGCGCTCGCCTTTTATTTTAAGCTGAGAGCCGCGTGAGGTAATGGTCACATCCGGAAAAGCCTTGCGGACAAGGTTGAGTTTGGCATTGTTTTCTCCAAAGAGTACCACCAAATCAACGTCTTCGATGTTAATAATGATTTCGCTCAAAAAATTTTACTTTAAAGTGTTTTAAGTGAAGAAGATACGACAAACGCAGATATTGTGTTTGTCGTAAGTTCCATAGTATTGATTATGTGGTAAAGCTATTTCATAAAACATATATTTCAAAATATATAAAACAGTATCTAACAACAAATTAAACATAAAAAAACGTTCCAATATTTTTAAGGTATATTATTTGCACAAATATTATATAAAATTTAGGGATTTCATAGAAGGACGCTTTAATTTTGCTAAAATAAATGCTTGTTTTGGTAAAACCAATTTTAATTTTCAATTTTTCAAATAAATATTTCTTTGATGCACATTATCACGTTGACGACAGATTTTGGATTGCAAGATTACTACGTTCCCGTACTCAAAGGGGCGATGCTGAGTCGTCATCAAGATTTAAATTTTGTGGACATTTCGCATAACATCAAGAACCATGATATAGTTCAAGCGGCTTTTATTCTGAAAAATGCTTGGCATCACTTCCCCAATGGCACGATTCATATCGTGAGTGTTAATAATTTTGGGGGCGACCAAGAGCGATTTTTGATTTTTCAACACCAAGACCATTATTTTATTGGACCCGATAATGGCATTTTTTCATTGGTTTTAGACGCACCTACCCCCCCTCAGTATAATGCCCAATCTGTCTATCAAATTCCATTTAAAGGTTTAAATTTTCAACAAGTTCTTAACGTTATTGCAGAAGCCGTAGGGCGTATTGTTCACAACGAGCCTTTGTCTGAAATTGGGTCTTTTGCTGAAAATGTGGTACAGCGCATCACGTTTCAACCTGTTACTACGCCTAATCAAATACGTGGGACAATTATACATGTTGACAATTACGACAATTGTGTCCTCAATATTTCTCGCTCCTTGTTTGAAAAAGTGGGTCATGCTCGCCCTTTTCAATTGTTTTTCAAACGCCATGACCCCATTACCCGTCTTTCACAACATTATAATGATGTCGGTATCGGTGAAACGCTTTGTATTTTCAACTCCGATTATCTTGAAATTGCCATCAATATGGGTAAGGCTTCTGAAATGTTGGGGTTGAAGGTGGAAGATACGGTGCAAATTGATTTTCAAGTGTGATAAAAATTGAAAATCTCTGATATAACAATTCAAATTTGTTTTTTATTCCCAAATAAAATTCTTAATTTTGAAAATATTTATGTGTTAAAATTCATTATGTGGAACACTTTAAAACGAATCGTACCAATGCGCCAAGAGAACTGCACCCATTTTCCATTTAAACCCATTCTGTTTGCCTTTTTCATGCTTTTTACCCCCTCAGTATTTGGGCAACTTTTCACCATAGACAACGCCATTCAACGTTTGGCAACCGATGATGTCATGCGCCGTGGGCAAACGGGTATCTGCGTGATGGATGTGCAATCGGGTCAAATATTGGGTTCTTACAACCCCAGTATGAGCCTTATCCCTGCTTCCAATATGAAAATCGTCACCACTGCCGCAGGCTTGAAAATGCTCGGTGGCGATTTTACTTATCGCACAGATTTGCAATATGATGGTGACATAAAGGATTCTGTTTTATATGGGAATATCATCCTAAAAGGCTATGGAGACCCCACTTTGGGTAGCCCTTTGATGGATTCCATCGTGCGCATTGAAGGATTATTGGCTTTTTTTTCAGCCCGCATAAAGGAATTGGGCATCAAAAAAATACAGGGTAGAATCATCGGTGATGGTTCTGCTTTTGAAAAAGCAACAGCAACACAAACATGGCTTTGGGAAGATTTGGGCAACTATTATGGGGCAGGTCCCAGTGGTTTGAATTTTCATGAAAATTTGTACAAACTCAATTTCAGTCAAAATCCGAGTGTCGGTAGCCCCCCCTCAGTATCGGGCACTTCGCCTTATGTTCCTGATTTCATGGTCTACAATGAGGTCACGTCTGCGGCAAGCAAGGACGACGAAGCCTATATTTATTCAGCGCCTTACACACGCGTAGGCATCGTGCGGGGCACCATTCCCGCAGGTTCACATTCCTTCAGTATCAATGGGGCATTGCCCGACCCACCGTATTTTGCGGCTTGGCATTTGCGCAAAACTTTGATGGACGAAGGGGTAGATGTCTCCGATTCTGCAGCCACTCAAATTTGGCTTGAACAAAAAGCGATTCCCTTGCCGATGCGTAAAACATTTTTCACATGGCGTTCCCCCTCTTTGACAACCATTGTAAATAGGGCAAACCAAGAGAGCGTTAACCTGTATTGTGAAGCCATATTGCGCACCATTGCTTTTCAACAAACAGGCTTTGGCTCAAATGAGAAAGGCACAGAATTGGTCACCAAGTTTTGGCAATCCAAAGGCATTGATACCGAGGGTTTGTTTATGCAAGATGGTTCAGGTTTGTCGCCCCGTAATGGTATCACACCGTTTCAATTAGCTTCCATGCTCCGCACGGTTGCCCTTGACAATCAATGGTTTACACCTTTTTATAACTCACTACCCGAAGCAGGGCACTCTGGCACGATGAAAAATATGTTTAAAAGCTACCCCTCAGTCATTGGACGTATCAGAGCCAAAAGTGGAACGATTTCAAGAGTCAGAGCTTACAGTGGCTACGCAACCGCAACCGATGGGCGTTTGATAGCGTTTTCGGTTGTGTTGAATAATTTTACCTGTAGTCAGACTGAAATTCGGAAACGGTTGGAGAAGTTTATGGCGGAGTTGGTGAAACTTTGATTAATTATACTAAAGTGAAAGTGGTTTTCGGATTCCAACTTTTATAAAGTATTGAAAACCAATCAATGTATTTTTTTCAATCCGAAAACCACTTTCACCTTAGTATAATACAAACCTTAACCCTCAATAACAGCGTTTATTTTAATTTCATAAATACCTATTTCTACTATAAAAGCCCGAGCGACCCCCGACCCCTAAAGGGCAATGCCATTAAGCTAAGGATTTATACCCGAGGTTTATGTAGAGACGTTGCACTGCAACGTCTTAGGGTTAGGCAAATTTGACCACAT
>JAYUQN010000703.1:0-3225 GCA_043756725.1 Saprospiraceae bacterium | reverse complement strand
AAGCCGAAACGTCGGGCTCCGACAACGACGCGTCTCAAATCGGCGCCGAACGTGATCGACTTCCAGTCTCGGATACCAGGACGCAAGAAGGACGAGGCGATACTTGCGTTCGTCTCAGAATTCCAAGCAACGCACGGCCGGCCTGCGACGGGCGCCGAGGTGATGGCAGCTCATGCCAGCGTGAGCGCACAGCTAAAGCCAAAGCACAAGGCTTAACGCCCGAACAAGCCGTAACAATGGCTTCTATCGTTGATGGCGAAAGCAAATATGAGGATGAAAAAAGGCGTGTGGCAGGAGCGTATCTCAATCGCCTAAAGCAAAATATAAAACTGCAAGCCGACCCTACGGTGCAGTTTGCGTTGATGGAAATTGAAAATGCCAAATCGTTTCGTCGCCTTTTCAACAGGGACTATCTTACGCCCCATCCCTACAATACTTACATGAATGAAGGCTTACCGCCCGGTCCCGTTTGCATGCCTTCCCCGGGTAGTATTGAAGCGGTTTTGAATCCAGAAAAGCATAATTATATCTATTTTGTTGCTAAAACGGATAACCCGGGCTATCATAATTTTGCTGAAACGTATGAACAACATTTAGTAAATGTGAGAATTTATCAAAATAGTTTGAAATAATTCATTAAATCTCAAAGGGATTCTAACGGAAAAATCCAAAAGGGTTTTTGATTTTGTTTTTATGAAAAATTGAAAATTTTTCATAAAAACAAAATCAAAAACCACCTCCTTGCCGTGCCAAGCTTGAAAAACGACACTTAGTTTTCTATAATTATCGCCATACAAACTTATCCAAAGCCACATAATGTCTGTTGCGTCCACAATCTTTCCACAAAGCATATCGTGTAGGATAGTATGAGTGAACAGGGTTATATTTTTTAGGCTGCCTAAATTCCTTTAAAACAGTTATCCCACTTTTTATGAGCGCATGCGTAATCATTGGCTCAATGAAGGTGACTTGACCTTTGTATGAACCATAAATGAAAGTATGGGTAAAAGGCATACCATTCAATTCGGGAGATTTCAAATCAACCCAATGCGTACCCATACCGGGCACACCGCCGGGTGTTCTGAAATACAACTCTGGCAAAAAATCAAGGCTTGGTAAATCATCAAAAGGCGCAGGATTAACTTCATAAGGTCCAATACCTGTTTGCTCTTCAATAGAAGATTTGTAAAAATGAAAATCAAAATGGGGCACATCATATACACCCGGCGGTTCATGTCCATGCACATTCCAATTGAAATACATGTGGTTAAACGGCGTTTTGCATCTGGCAGCAGACGGGAAAGGCAAAACGAAAGAGGCTCCAGCAAAATCTTCTGGGTCGTGAGGCAAATTCTCTAACGCCCCTGCAGTCATTTCTAATCCGATTGCTAATGGCTTGCCGTACCGCGTCACATTAACCCATGTGCGTATCCGCCCATTACCTAATTTTACTGCCTTACCATAATACGTTGTGTAGGAATCCTCATGGTTTCTAACCTCTAAACCGTTGCTTTCAGGGTCGTTGGAAGCAGGTGTAACTAACAGTTCTTCGGTTTCTTGATTTTCTGCGGAGTTTAAAGCGTCATTTTCAATGGGTTTCTGACAGGATAAAAACCAGCCAACACATAAAATAGACACAAAGATTCGGAGTCCGAAATTGTTTGTCATGATAAATTTTTTTTTAGATGAATAATTAATTTGAAGTTATTATGTAAAATGTTTTAAGCAAACAAAGGAGATAGTGGAAGAAAGTAATTTTTATATTTAAGGTTAAAAAATGTGTGAAAATTCACAAGGTTTTTCTTTTAGAAAAAGAGAGCGCACTTTCTCTATGGGTGCATTTTGGGTTAATTTTGTAAATTAAGTTTACAAATATAATAGGAATATATTATTTTGTCAAATAGCCTTATTTCATATATTTAAACTTTAATATCTTTATTTAGGTTTAATAAGTCCCTGCTTAAATAATTGAGAAAAAATTAGCAACGTTAAAAAAAAATGTCTAATTTGGATTTGATTTTTATAAAATTCATAAAGTATAATAAATACATGCCATTATGTCAAAGAAAAAAGCAACACATAGACCTATTGCCAAAGCCCCTACTGCAACGCGCGCGCCGCGTAAGCTGAATGAGGCTAAAGAAACCAAGAATTTTATGGTTGCCATAGCCGTAGGAACTATTCTTTTAGTTATCTTTTTGTATTTTATTTTGATGCGGTGACCTTGCCCCGTAGCGGCGGAGTTATCCGCTTAGCTTGTGTTCGGCGGATAAATCCGCCGCTACAGGGTTAAAAAACTTTGTCGGGGTTCAAAATCCTTTTAGGGTCAAACGCTTTTTTTACCCCCCTCAGTAAATTGAGGTGTGTTTCACTGAAAAAAATGGACATATAGGGTTTTTGAACAATGCCAACGCCGTGTTCTGCTGAAAGCATACCACCCAAAGCATGGGTCAGTTCAAATATTTCCTTTTTAGCGGCTTTGGTTTTTTCACGCCATTCGTCGGTCAAAGGTTGGTCGTTCATAATATTGACGTGGATATTGCCATCGCCGATATGCCCTAAGTTGGCTATTTTGAAATCATACTTTTCACCAATCAATTTTACCCCCCTCAGTAAATCGGGCAATTTGGTGCGTGGCACCACCGTATCTTCACTAAATTTGGCATACGATAAGGTTTTTAAACCATTGGCAGCGTTGCGACGCAAATGCCAAAGGTCATTTTTCTGCGTTTCACTGTCAGCAAACAAAATATCATCAACGGCAAAATGGCTCAAAACTTCGGCTATCTTTTCACAATCTTGCTGTAAAACGGCTATATCGTTGCCATCTACTTCAATCAATAAATGCGCTTCATGGTCGGGATGAATAGGAAAAGATGCGCCGCCCACATAGCGCACGGCGTAATCCAAAGTGTTTTTATCCATAAACTCTAAAGCTGAAGGCGTAATGCCCGCTTGAAAAATCTTCGCTACCACCGCACAAGCATCTTCTGCTTTGAAAAACGGGGCAAGCATTAGTAGATTGAAAGCGGGATAAGGCAGCAGTTTCAAGACAATTTTAGTGACTACGGCTAATGTGCCTTCGCTGCCCACGATGAGTTGTGTCAAATTATAACCCGTCGAGTTTTTCAAAGTATTTGCGCCTGTCCAAAGTATTTCACCGTTCGGTAAAACGATTTCAAGGTTTAAAACATAGTCACGGGTCACGCCATATTTCACACATCT
>JAYUQN010000702.1:0-3226 GCA_043756725.1 Saprospiraceae bacterium | reverse complement strand
TGTTTCATTATGCGTTTCACCTATCACAACAGGCACAGAGGGTTTGATAATACCTGCTTTTTCAAAAGCGATTTCAGGCAAAGTTGTGCCCAACATATCGGTGTGATCAAGACTGATATTGGTAATGACGCTCACAAGAGGGGTGATAACATTGGTAGAATCGAACCGCCCACCCAAACCTACTTCGATAACCGCAATATCTACCCCCTCAGCATGAAAGTAGTCAAAAGCCATTGCCACAGTCATTTCAAAAAAAGACGGTTTAATGTTTTCAAAATGTGTGATATTTTGTATCACAAAGTCTATGACATATTTTTTTGAAATATATGCCCCATTTATTTTTATCCTTTCTCTGAAATCTTTATAGTGGGGTGAAATGTATAAGCCTGTTTTATAACCTGCGGCTTGCAATATGGCGGCTATCAAATGTGCGGTAGAACCTTTGCCGTTTGTGCCGGCAATGTGAATGGTAGGAAGTGTATTTTGTGGATTGCCCAACACATTGCATAGAGCTATTGTATTGGTCAAATCTTTTTTAAAAGCAGCTGCCCCTATGCGCGTGAACATGGGTAATTGAGAATAAAGATAGTGGAGTGTTTGTTGATATGTCATAAATGAGTGATTATGAGATTAGGCAAGCGATTTAGTAAATGGGTTTTATTTTTTCAAAAAATAAAACATCATTTGCTCAACAGATGTCCAAAACAAAGAGTACCCTTAACAGTCAATTCTTAAAAAACAAGAAAGGGAAGGCTTAAGTTGCCCCCCCTCAGTATTTTTACACATTTCTATACTTATCGGACGATGAAATTGTAAGTAATTGTTCCACATTGTTTATCTACACCTCCAGCAGCAAATTTATATTGGCGGGCGTTGCGAACAGCTGCATCAATTAAATCATCATCCGTTGTCGAAGAACCGACGGCTTTAAATTTTGCAGAAGTGACATTCCCATCAGCTTCTACGCAGACATCCAATACAACACGTCCTGCCTTTTGTGAATTTTCCTGCAATTTCGGTGCAGAGCGTACACCACGACCCCCAAAGCCGTTGACAGTACCGGGACCCCGCCCAATTCCATCTAAATTTTTTGAATCGGGGTCACCATCAGGTTTGCCTTGATTGCCGGGTGTACCTGTGTTGCCACGTCCTGTGCCAGTTCCACCGCCACCATTTACGCCACCTCCTGTACCAGTTCCAAAACGACCTTTAAATTTATCTTTAGCCGCCTGCTCTGCACGAGCTTTGGCATCAGATTCGTCTTTTTGCCGTTGTGCATCTGCGCGAACGGCATCTTCTGCACGGCGTTTTTCCTTATCGGCTTGTGCTTGGCGGTATTTTTCTTCTTCTACACGTTTGCGAGCATCTTCTTGCTGACGACGTAAGGCAACCGCATTAGGGTCTTCTGTCGTTTGCGTTTTAGTGGGCGGCACAGGCGTTGGAGCAGGTGCGGGCTTTGCAATAACGGGTTTTACAGGCTTAATAGGCTCAGGGTCGGGCTCCGATTTTGAAGGTGTTGGGGTGCTATTCCCTGCATTAGGGTCAGGCTTTCCCGGGGCAGGGTTATCGCCTTGTCCTTGATTGGGCAAGCCCAAAGCAGGTCCACCACCGAGCAAATCCTGTGGCAATTCTACTTGAATAATGGATTCTTTTTGAAGATATTTACCCGCACTGATGGGCATAAAAAAAAACAAGCCTAACAAAGCTACATGAACGGTCAAGCTAAATAAAGTGCCTTTTTGATTATTATATTCTTCTGTTTTTTTGCCTCTGTAATCCATGACATTTAATTTAATTTAAAAAGTATAAAACAGTATTGTCATTGCTCTATTGTTATAGTTGTAGTGCTAAAACAATACAGCAATAAGAATTTATTGATTCATTATCAATTCAGTCGGATCAAACCCATAGTCTTTGACTAACTGGCTAATTGAAAAGTTTTCATTTAAAACAGTCAGTTCAAAATCCCAATTAACAATCAACCACGGTTGCTTATCATTTTGAGCAATCCACACTTTTTTTGTTTTTGTAAAAACCCAGACTACTTGTTCAACCCCAAAATCAAGGTATTTTTGCATTTTATCTATGAAATAAGTATTGAAATCTTCTACCGATTCGGCGGCAGCTTTAGTATCAACTTCAATGACAACACGTGGTGGCAAATCCGCATAAGTATCTTGCATGAGCCATTGAGGTGTTAAATCTGAACGTTTGTAAATAGCAATATCCGTAGAAAGGTTATTCCCTAACGAAATATGAACGCCCATTTCACTATAAAAAATCTTATATGTTTTTAATAGATAAGGTAAAAGACGTTCAACAATAAGAGATATAAAAAAAGATTGAATACGACTACTGCCCATAATGTCCTCCGATTTGAGTTTTCCAGATAGCACGTTTTTATAACCTCGATAGTAAATAGGTTTGCCATTCAGCCATTCATAAACCAAATGCTGAGGCACAGAGCGCATATATTTCGGCGTTTTTGAGACCGTAAGCGTCTGGGTTTTCAAAGGAATGGCTTTAATTTTCGACATTTTTATAACAAATTATGAGCAATCAATTTTTTTTTTATACAAAACTAAGCGTTTTCTACGAAAAATGAAAGTGTGCTTTCAATCTGCATCTGCTTGTAATATAGAATTAATCCCTAACGATTGGGTTAAATCCAATACTTGAACAACTTTTTCAACGGGCGCTTTAGTATCAGGTGAAACTGTTACTTTATAGTCTGTGCTTTTACTCCGTCGTATCTCTAAAAAACCACGCACTTTTTCAATGGGTGTGGTTGACCCATTTAAGATAAAATTACCGCTTGCCGATATACCAATATCGTCTAATTTAGCGGCGTTGAGGGGCTTCTTCGTTGTTTTAGAGCTGCCCGGCAATGCCAGATTCAAAGCACTTGGGTTGACAAGTGTTGAAACCATCATAAAAAATATCAATAAGATGAAAATAATGTCCGTCATTGACGACATGCCCAATTCACCGCTTATTTCTCGTCTTTCTCTTAAACGCATGGTTTTTTTTAGTTTTCAGTTAATAGTCGTTAGTTTTCAGTTAAGCAATGCTCAAAACCTAAAACTCGTCTCCCTCCCATTATAATTGAGATGAAATTTATTTCGATTTTCCATAAAAAGTTTTCAGTTTTCAGATGTAACTAACTGACAACTAATAACTGAAAACATATCACTTCTTACCGCACATCAGTTGCCAAAATCGTTTT
>JAYUQN010000701.1:0-8897 GCA_043756725.1 Saprospiraceae bacterium | reverse complement strand
TCGTTATTAAGAAAAGTTTTCGCAACTTTATACCCTGTTTAATAATTCATCCTGAAACAATGTATGCTACAAGAGAAAAAAATTGTGACCAAGCCTTTCATTTTTAAACAATTTACAATAGAGCAAGACCGTTGCGCTATGCAAGTCGGTACGGATGGCGTTTTACTCGGCGCATGGGCAAGCACCCAAGACGCTCAGAAAATGCTCGATATTGGCACAGGTACAGGCATTATTGCCATAATGCTGGCTCAAAAGACGGTCAATAAAAAAGGGGTGGAAGTGCATGCTGTTGAAATTGATGAAATGGCGTTTTTTCAAGCCCATCAAAATATGGCAAATGCTCCGTTTGCCAAACGATTGACTGTTTTTCACGACTCTATTCAAGATTATGCAAAAAAAACCAATGAGCAATACGACCTCATTGTCAGTAACCCACCGTTTTTTACAGGCGGTACCTTTTCAACCAATCAAGATAAAAATAATGTAAGGCATACGGTGAAACTGCCACACGGCGATTTGCTACACGCCACACGCCAACTATTGAGTAAAACAGGCAAATTTTGCGTTATTTTACCCCTCATTGAAGGCTTACGCTTTGTGGAATATTCTCACACGTACGGTTTTCATTTGACTAAAAAGACGGAAGTGCACACTTTAGCCATCAAACCTGTAGGTAGGCTTTTGCTTCAATTTGAATTGGAACCCAAACCTTTGATGCTCGATAAACTTGTTATTCAAAACTCGGACGAGCGGAATGATTATACAGAAGATTATAAGCTCTTGACAAAGGCTTTTTATACAATATTTTAAAAAAAGCATAGATTTAGGGTAAGAATTTTTGAAAAAAGAAATGAGGTTTGGATTTTTTGCAAAAAAATCCAAACCTCATTTCTTTTTTCAAAAATTCTTACCCTAAATCTGAGAATTAGTCTTCACTTTTTACCGTTTTCTCCTTATATTTATTTTTACTATGAAACGAATGCCCATTCACATTAAAATCGGCATTTTCCATCATTTTATTAATATCAGCCATCGTAAATTTACCTTCCAAACTCAATAAAACGAAATCGCCACCTGCATTATTTTCATTCACCACAAGGACAATATTGCGAATTAAATCCTTCCGCTCCCGAATCATCAAGCGCACATCATCGCCTTTATCGCGCACCATCATTAAATCTTCAAATCCTTCCGCCCTAATATCATTCATAAAACCTTGAATATCAGTCGGTTGTATTTGCCGTTTGCCTTCCACGGTGACTATGCGGACAGCCCCCAATTTTTTACCGAACATCTTTAAATTAACGCCTTCCAAATCATCTTCGTCTATGAAATTGGCACCGAAACGAACCAGCCAACCCGGCACGGTGAAATCTACTTTTTCGGCATCTCGATTTTCACGTTTCACTTTTCGCACCAATCGGTCAATGCTTTCGGTTTGTGAAAAGGTGAATTGGCTGATAAACAGCAGGCAACAAAGGATACATAACTTTTTCATGTTTTCAGTTTTTTTTTAGTTAATTAATTTTTGTAAAATCGTAATCGTAGCACGGACTTCAGTCCGTGTGTAACGGACTGAAGTCCGTGCTACGGCTAAGTCTTAATTTTTTTTATCTTTCAAATCTTTCAAATGTTCTATACCATTGATATCCAATTTATTAGCAAGTTTTGAAATTTTACTTAAGTTGATATTCCCGATGAAACTGATAAGTGTAAATTCATTTTTATCGCCCACCAACATGAGTAATTCGCTGATAATGCCGTCTTTTTCTTTCGTCCAAAACCGCACATTTTCATCTTTATCGCGCACCGTCATAAGCAATTCATATTCCTGTACATTAAATTTTGAAATGGCTTCTTTGTAATATTTAGGACCCTCTTTTTCAGTTTGTAAAATTCTCAAACCGCGCAAGTCTTTCAAAACGTCCATCACATCCTTAGCAGACGGGTCTTTCAAATCCAATTTTGCAATCATTTGAAACATTTTAGGCGTAATATACACCACCGTAAAGTTTTCATCTTCCATATATTGGTCAAAATATTTTGAAATGGCGTCCGCTTGGGCGAAAATACTGAGGGGGGTAAAACAGACGCAAAAGGCAAAGAGCAACACACTATTTTTTATTTTTTGATATGTCATTGTATGAATTATTTTAAAAATTTTATAAATGATTAGTTGTATATATATAAATTTTTTAATCACTTAGCCGTAGTACGGACTAAAGTCCAATGCCATTAAGCTAAGGATTTATTGCTCGATTTATTCGGGGTTTATGTAGAGACGTTGCAGTGCAACGTCTTAGGTTTAGCTAGTTTTCACCACAATCAAGACGTTGCAGTGCAACGGCTCTACGTAAAACTTGGGTATAAATCCTTAGCTTAATGGCATTGGACTAAAGTCCGTACTACGGCTTATTTTTAAAGAAAATATCATTTTAACCAAATGGTTAAATAAATTGATTAAATATAAAATATTGATAATCAATATTTTATAAGTATAAAATTTAAATTAATTGCTTGTGAAAAGCCTTATTTTATAGCATTTAATCAGATAGTTAAAACTGTTAAAAAACGATTACTCATGTATTTTTATCACCTTATTGACATCCTGAGTTGCTTTTTTCACTTTCCTCAAACCTTCTTCGGCTTCATGCTGCCCTTTTTTCATTTTTTTTGAAACCAATTTCAAAGCTGCTTGCACCTCTTCAAAAGCCTTTTGTGGGTCGTCCTTTTCATCATAAATAGTGACCCGACTGTTTTCAGCCAATCCTATATCTTTGGGTTTATAAAGCGTTTTAATTAAAAAAAAGCTACCCAATGTTAAAATAACCATCGCTGCAACCGCTTTTAACCAGACATTACCCCCCCTCGACGCTTTTATCGTCATCACGCCATTGCGTGACAGTATAAACAGCTTTTTGGGTTGTTTTTCAACGGATAAAACCTTTTTTGTGGCAATTTCATCCAAAATTAGGACTTTTTCAGCTTTGAAAAACTGAAATAAGGGCTTATAATTTGCCAAGCGATTGTCTATTTCAGGGCTGTTGAAATACTCAAAAAGCTGTGCTTCTTCATCGAGTGAGGTTTCACTTTCAAAGTATTTGTCGAGCAATGATTTTATTTTTTCAAAAGTCATAATATTATAATTTTAAGTCGTAGTATGGACTTTAGTCCAATGCCATTAAGCTAAGGTTTTTTACCCGAGGTTTATGTAGAGACGTTGCAGTGCAACGTCTTAGTTGTGGGCAAATTTGTCTAACCCCTAAGACGTTGCAGTGCAACGTCTCTACATAAACCCCGAATAAATTGAACAATAAATCCTTAGCTTAATGGCATTGGACTAAAGTCCGTGCTACGACTACGTTTTATTTCAATTTAAAATTTTCAGATTCCAAAATCTTTTCCCTAATCGCCTGCCTCGCACGATGCAAATAAACTTTCACTTGTGGCATCGGCATCGTCAAATTCTCCGCAATTTCTTCATAACTCAGTCCTTCAATATCCCGCAAGTGCATCACCCATTTTTGTTTTTCTGGTAACAGATTCATAAAATGGCGAATACTGTCAAGCATATCATTGGTCTCTAATGTCCCATAAGGTGTTGGTTTTGAATCTGTTAGAGCCAACGCTTCTGAAATTTCATTTGTCCGATGATGTTTTGAGCGCAGTTTATCGAGTGACAAGTTTTTAGTCAAAGTCATACACCACGCTTCGGGATTTTTTACATCTGCCATATCGTCTCTTTTCTCCCATACTTTGATAAAAACCTCTTGCACCACGTCTTCCGCTTCGGGGGCATTGCCCGTTATGCGCAAAGAGAAGCGGTAGAGTTTATCTTTAATGTGATATGTCAGTTGTTCAAAATTCATCGTTATATAGGTGACGATTTGAAATTTAGGAAGTTACAGGGTGTTGCGAAGTTTTTTTAAACACAAAGACACAAAGAAGTACAAAGTTAGATGTTGACATTATTTATATAAAATATTTCGTCAACATCTAACTTTGTATTTCTTTGTGTCTTTGTGTTTAAATTTTAAGGTTTAAAAAAAAATTTTGTTGACATGGCTGAAAACCCTAACTTTGTCGGTTAATAAAAATTAGAACCAATACATGCTACAATTAATCAAATCTTATTTTAAGTATTACATCTTGTGGGTAATATTTTTCATTGTTGCCCGAGCACTCTTTTTGATGTACCATTCTGAAAGTACGCAACAGCTTGATTTTCAAGAAATTGTGAACACTTTTCGGTACGGACTCCGCTTGGATTTATCCGCAGCGGGATACTTTTCTATTTTGCCATTTTTCTTTTTAGCCCTTCGTGAATTGTTTGGTTTGAATGGTTTTATTGTAAAAATGCTGAAAGTTTATACCGTTATTTTGCTGTCGCTTTGTTCGTTTTTGGTATCAGCAGATTTAGAATTGTATGCCAATTGGCGTTTTCGCTTAGACGATATTGCGCTCAATACCTTGAAAGACCCTGCTGAAACGATGGCTTCGGCGGGCGCTTCGCCCGTTTATTTATTGGTGGGCTTGGTTATTTTTTTAGCCATAATTTTTATCTTTTTATTCAATAAAATTGTTTTCAACCCGCTTTCAGTCCCCCCCTCTCTGAATGGAGTCCCTCGGACAGTATCACCGCTAAATAAGCGTGTCGTTCAAGGGTCTTTGGGCGTTTTGTTGATGTTTACTTTGATAATCCCTATTCGAGGCGGTTTTCAGTTGGCTCCTGTCAATCAAAGTGCGGTCTATTTTTCACCTAAAACCTTCGCTAATCACGCTGCTTTGAATGCTATTTGGAATTTTATGGTGTCCATTTACGAGGATACCGCTAATACGGATAATCCTTTTAAATACTATGAAACAGCTAAAGCGCAAGGGTTGATGACCCAATTGTTTAGGAAAGACACCACAGGGACGAATTATTTGATTAAAAAAGACATAAAAAACCCAAATATTATCATTATTACGTGGGAAAGCTTTACGGCGAAAGTGGTTGAGAGATTGGGCGGGGCTAAAGGTGTGACGCCACAATTTGACGAACTTTGCAAAGAGGGCATTCTGTTCAACAATTTTTATTCAGGTGGTCATAGAACACATTTTGGTTTGATGGGCGTATTGGCGGGCTATCCTTGTATGACAGAATATAATATTTTTGAAATTCCACGCAAAGCGGCTCAATTGCCTTGTATGGGCAAAACATTGAAGCAAGAAGGCTATGAAACGGGTTTTTACTACGGTGGAGAAGCAGAGTTTGCCAATTTCAAAAATTATTTGGTAACAGGTCAATTTAATAAATTGGTAACAAAGAGTGATTTTGAAGCAAAAGACCTAAGCAGCAAGTGGGGGGCTTTTGACCACACGGTTTTGGAACGAGCGAACAATGATTTGAAAGGATATAAAGAACCTTTTTTTGTCAATATCCTTACTCTGAGCAGTCATGAGCCTTTTGAATTGCCAGAAGGCAATTGGGGTTTGCCTAATTTTGATGCTAAAACAGCTAATGTGGATGAACATTTCAAAAATGCAATGCACTACACGGACAAAGCCTTTGGGCAATTTATAGCCGAAGCTAAAAAACAAACTTGGTGGGACAATACGCTGATTGTTATCGTTGCTGACCACGGCTCGCCCCACGTTTCTCCGCATGACAATGAGTTTATCAATTTTCATATTCCTATGCTTTGGATTGGTGGTGCTTTGGCGGTTAAAGATACTGTTATGTCAAAAATTGGCTGTCAAACGGATATTACAGCCACTGTTTTAGGGCAACTTGATGTTAAGGCAGATGATTATATTTGGTCTAAAAACATGATGAGTAAAAATTATCGTCCGTTTGCCTATTTCAATTTTCACAACGGCTTCGGTTTTTTACAGGAAAAAGGGCAATTTGTGTGGGATACTGAGGGGGGGTATATTCGTCGTCAAATAGGCGTTGTGGATTCTGCGGATATTGAAATTGGGAAGGCGTATATTCAAACTACGTATCAAGATTATCTCAATAAATAATATGGAAGTAGCCACGAATTAACGAATTTCAAGAATTTCACCAATTGGATATTGACAATTAACTAATTTTACGAATTAATCAGTCAACATCCAAATTGGTGAAATTCTTGAAATTCGTCAATTCGTGGCTAAAAAAAATGCCGCTCGGGAGTACCGGACGGCATAAACATAACCATGAAAATAATTAACCAAACTATTAATTCATTTTACAAAAACAGTGCCTAAGTGGTTTTTATTTTGTAGCGTTAGGCAATTTAACGTATCTTTAAATTTTACATTTTACCAAACTCTTTCCTTTCAACATGAAAAAAATCAACTTTATTCAACTTTTATCATTCGCGTTTTCTCTCATTATTTTTCTCGCAGCTTGCAATACGAGCAAGCCTTTCACCAAATATGAGTCTAAAAAGACAGTTATTGCTGAAAAAGCGGTGGTTTCAGCAGCCCATCCTTTGGCTTCTAAAGTCGGTTTGGATATTATAAAACAAGGGGGCAATGCCATTGATGCGGCTATTGCAACCCAATTGGCTTTGGCGGTGGTGTATCCCGCCGCAGGTAATATCGGCGGTGGTGGGTTTTTGGTGTATCGCAGTGGCGATGGTCGTGACATTTCTACACTCGATTTTCGTGAAAAAGCACCCCTTTCAGGTGATAAAGATATGTATTTGGATGCGCAAGGACACGTGTTGGATAAAAAAAGCCAGCGAGGACATTTGGCTTCGGGTGTGCCGGGAACAGTGGATGGATGTGTAAAAATGTTTCAGAAATATTCTAAACTGAAAGATTGGAAAAAATTGGTTCAACCCGCTATCGATCTCGCTAAAAATGGTTTTGGTATTACAGAATCGGAAGCCAGACGCTTGAATGACAATAAAAAAGATTTCATTAGTTTCAGTACAAAACCAACCGCTTTAGTTAAAGAAACCGAATGGAAGAAAGGGGATATTTTAAAGCAAACTGAACTTGCTCACACGCTCGAACTCATACGCAACAAAGGTGAAGCAGGTTTTTATGAAGGTGAAACGGCTGATAAAATCGTGGCTGAAATGCAGCGGGGTGGGGGTATAATGACCCTCGAAGATTTAAAAAAATATGAAGCTGAATGGCGCAAACCTTTAATCGGGCAATATCGGGGTCACGATGTGATTACGATGCCTCCACCTTCCAGCGGTGGGATTATTATGATGCAGTTGTTCAAAATAGTTGAAAATTATCCCCTTGCTAAAATGGGATTTCACAGTGTAGAAGCCACACACTTGATAATTGAAGCCGAACGAAGAGCTTATGCTGACCGTTCGGAACATATAGGTGATGCTGATTTTTACCCCGTAAGAATTGATAAATTATTGGATAAAAATTATTTAAAAGTGCGGTTTTCAGATTTTAACCCTGAAAAAGCTACGCTTAGCACGGATGTAAAATATGGCAGTTTTGCCTTTGAAAGTGAGCAAACAACGCATATCAGCATCGTGGATACTGAGGGGGGGGCTGTTTCACTGACAACGACCTTGAATGATAGTTATGGTTGCCGTACGGTTGTGGGTGGTGCAGGTTTTTTACTCAATAATGAAATGGATGATTTCAGTGTCAAGCCGGGCGTTCCCAATATTTATGGGGCTATCGGTGGTGCTGCCAATGCTATACATCCCCAAAAGCGACCCCTCAGTAGTATGACGCCGACCATTATTACTAAGAATGGTAAGTTGTTTATGGTTGTGGGTACACCGGGCGGAACGACCATTCCGACTTCCGTTTTTCAAACGCTTATCAATGTCATTGATTTTGGTATGACGGCTACAGAAGCCACCCATGCAAAACGTTTTCACCACCAATGGATGCCTGATGGCGTGGTTGTTGAAAAAGATGGTTTTAAGCCAGAAGTGCTTGAAAAATTGAAAAAAATGGGTCATTCCTTTAGAGAACGTACTTCAATGGGCTTGGTTGAAACCATTTTAGTCCGCGCAGATGGCAAATTGGAAGGTGTGGCTGATAATAGAGGAGACGACGATGCGGAGGGATTTTAAAATTAATGATAAATGATGAATGATGAATTTATCATTCATCATTTATCATTAATAATTCAATTGCAAGGGTCAGTCACCGTGTTGATTTTTATACCTCCGTTGACTTTGTTGTTTACCCCACAATCTTTGATGCGGATATTGGGGAATGAGCCAGCATTGACTGTATTGTCAAAAGACTTTGGGGTTAAAAAACCGAAGCGGTATGAGTCAGTTGTTAATTCAATATCATAAGCTGCATTGCGAGAAGCATTGTTATTTTCTAAGAGATTATTATTTGCGCCATCAATGACTAAATATCCAAATTGATTATCAGTTGAGTTGTTATTTCTAACTTTACAGTTTTTAGTTGGGATTTGAGCACCAACACCTCTACCACTTGGTAAAACATAACCACCAGCAGGAACATTGCATAAAATAATACCGATAAAGCTACCGTGCGTATTATTCCTTTCACACGTTCCCCATTCATCGCAAGGCCATATACCAAATAAAGAATTGCTAACATCATTATCGCTTATATAAGCACTCTTGCCATTAATAACAACGACACTTTCACCACCTGCTCCTGTAACTGTTTGCCAAGCACCCTTGTTTATGATTGTATTTCTCATGATGGCAACCCTATCTGATTTTTCAACCATTAAAGCATACTGAAATTTCGTAATTTTGCACCGTATAATAGCTGATTCGTTTGAATTTTCAAGAAGGATAGCTGTTGCTCCGTCTTCTCCGATGGGCTGAATATCCAGATCTTGTATAAGTGTTTTAGGCGCATTTAATATATGCAAGGTCGGATTTAAGGTTGTAGCACCCGTAACAGCATCATTAATTGTCAATTGGGATTTCATTTTTAAAACTGCCCCC
>JAYUQN010000700.1:0-3230 GCA_043756725.1 Saprospiraceae bacterium | reverse complement strand
AGACTTACGAAGGCATAAAGAATTTTTTGGGTGGCTTTGCACCCGACCAAGTCAAAATCGTGCAACAGTACAAAGGTTCTAAGCATATTTTTGACGTTCACGGCGTTCATCGTCAAATAAAAACATCGTTCGGAAAGGCAGCAACTATGGCAAGCGGTGCGTATCTCATTATTGAACATACCGAAGCCATGCATGTCATTGATGTCAACAGTGGACATAAAGTGGGTTCACAATCCAGCGATGATGCTATTTTAGCGGTCAATATTGAAGCCGCAGAGGAGATAGCACGGCAATTGCGTTTACGGGATTTAGGCGGCATCATTATCATAGATTTTATTGACATGAAAGATGTCGAGCATAAAAAAGAACTTCAAAAAGTCATGAAGGATTTTATGCTAAAAGACCGTGCGCAGCATACCATACTCCCCCTCAGTAAATTTGGCTTGATGCAGATTACACGCCAACGTGTGCGCCCTGAGTTGAAAATTAATACGGCTGAAATTTGCCCTGCTTGTAGCGGAACTGGCAAAGTGCAACCAACTGTTTTGCTGACCGATGATATTGAACGCGACTTGGATTTTATTTTACAATCTCGTCCAAAAGGCAAATTGTACTTGCATATTCACCCATTTGTCGAAGCCTATTTGAAAAAAGGCTTTCCAAACATGCAGATGCGGTGGTATATGAAATATCAGAGATGGATGCGGCTCAAATCTGAACCTGAATATCCGCTTAACGTGTACAAGTTTTTTGACGATAATGAAGATGAAATTCGATTAGGCTGATAAAAAAAAAACGGGGAATGGTTTAGTTACCATTTCCCGTTTTTAGTTTATAATTTTCACACGAATTTCACGAATGCTTACACGAATTTCACCAATTTAGATGTTGACTATGTGTGCTTTTTAGATATGTATTGTCAACATCTAAATTGGTGAAATTCGTGTAACCATTCGTGAAATTCGTGTTTTCTACTTTATTCGTGTACTTTCCAATCTTTTACTCCAACTCAATATTCCATTCCGCAGGATGTTTCACAGAATAAGAAAATTTCTGTTTGCGCTCTTCCAAAGGTTTCAAATCCAATTTCCATGTGATACGCCCTAATGTTTTATCTACTTTAGCGCCTTCTGCTTCAAATTCCACCTCAATTTGTTTATCCGATGAAACAGGTATCTGCTCTTCTATCAAAATACTGAGGGGGGTCGTTTTCTTGTTTTTCACTACTATTTCAAATGCCCTTGATTGTGTTTTTTTATTTGAAAACGCTTTATTTCTACTAAACTCTTTCAGCTTCGTGCGTTTCACCACAACGTTTTTATCTCTCCCCAATGAAATTTTCAAAGTATCGTCCGTAGAATTGGTTTTCAAGAGCGTTTTACCCAAATACGTGCCTTCAAAATATAGATTTGCTTCGCCTTCTATGAGGTTATATTGTTCCCAATCCGTTATATACGCCGTTAAAAAAGCATCATTATCCAATTTTGGGGCAACGGCATATTGGTAACTCGCTTTCAAAATTTCCTCTTTTATGTCCACTTGATATTCTTTGCCGTTACTTGGTATTGTGTAAGGTAGCTCGATTTCAAAGGAAGTAGTGGTGGCTTTTTCACTTTCTTTGACGGATAATTGATTGGTATAAGATAATATGGTATTTTTATCATGTGAAATAGAAGATGCCCCTCTAATTCTAATTTCAGCAGCTGTAATGCCTGAAATCTTACCTTGTAACGTTCTTTCCACTTTTCTTGAAACATCATCTTTATCTTTTTGCTGGATACTACCATAATTTGTAACAACTACTTCTTGTAAAACCGACCCTTTTAAGCCAATGTCCATAAAATTACCACTTATAGACACCGTTTGTGCATCATATCCTACAGAACTGGCTACCAAATTTCTATCATTAGGTGAAATTTCTAATTCAAAATTACCATCCACATCTGTTACTACGCCTCGAGTTGTACCTGAAATTATGACAGCTGCTCCTACTAACGGCTCTCCTGTTTCATCACGGATAACACCTTTTACCTTATTTGATTGATTATTCAATCGCAATTTGGTAAAATCCTCCATTTCATTAATTTTTTGACCTATAAAACTGGCATAACCGCCTTCACTCAAAAACCAAGTACCCAATTCAGGTTTTATGCCCGTGCGTTTTGGTTCGCCTGTTGAAAGGGTCAATTTAACTTCCCGCCAATCTTCGCCAGAGTTTTGGCGTACTTTGGCTTTCATTTGGGCTTGCATGGGGCTGGTTACGTCTTTCACCCGAATATCGTAAGTGGGATACCAATTGGCGTTGGGGACGATGTATTCAAGCGTCAATTTGGCATTTTGTACTCCCCGATTGTTATCGGGATTCTGCGAAGAGGGGGTGTTTTTTACAAATAAAGTGACTAAAATTTCAGCCGTTGTCGTACTTTTTTTAGCATTGAGTTCGATAAGTTGAGCGGCAATTTTATAGAGTTCTTTGCGGCGTTTATCGGCAATTTTGTTTAGCGCCAATTTACGGTCATAAATAGCGGTTAAGCGTTTGCGTTGGAGGTCGAGGAGGTTTGTTAATTCTTCAGTTTTATTCACATTGTCTTGAATACCAATCACTTGCACACGGTTTCTTTGTAAAATATCTTCTTCATTGCGTAAAATAAGCAATTCAGTAGAGTCTCTTGACATGAGGTCGAATAAGCGTTCCCGCTCTGTTTCAAGGTTAATAATCGTGTCCTTACGTTTCACTTCTTCCCAAAAATTCATTTGTGGTTTCACCGATAAAATAGTGAAATCGCCTTCGCCTTTTACGATGACACTTTGCTGTTCAAGGTTGGGTGTAAGACCCCTCAGTATCACCTCCGATTTTCCGTTTGGCAGGCTTGCCATAGCCGTGCGTTGCACCTGTGCGCCATTTAAAAAAACAGTAACTTTTTCAATTTTAGAATCAATTTTTTGTTGTGGAAAGTCTTGGCTATACGCTTTCATAACTAAAGAAATAAGGCAGCAGCAGAGCAGTAATTTTTTCATTTTTTGAATTAATAGGTTAAGAAAAGGGGTTTGGTATAAAAAGGGGGGAACAGAAAAAACGTGAGATATTTAAGTAACAAAAATAAGTGTGTTCTAACTCTACTTTGGCACTTTAAAAAAGCCCGAGCAACCCCCTGCCCCTAAAGGGGAGTACATTGTGAAGTAACTTGAAATCTTGAACTTTTTTAAGACTATTTTGATAAAAGAGTCAA
>JAYUQN010000699.1:0-3233 GCA_043756725.1 Saprospiraceae bacterium | reverse complement strand
GCTGGAAAGACGGGTACATCGCAAATAAATTATGGCAATTTGAATAAGACTAAACCCAAGACTAAACGCAATGCAGGGGGGTATCAAACGGGTTTTGCAGGATATTTTCCAGCAGAACGCCCTGTTTATTCCTGTATTGTCGTTATCCATAAACCCAAAACAGGTTTGTCGGGTGGCACTGTTGCTGCCCCTGTTTTTCGTGAAATAGCCGATAAACTTATGTCGAGCAATATCGCTTTGAGCGAACCCATTAATTTGAAAGGCAAACCCGTAGCCTCTGCCGCTACTTTGCCAGATGATGTGGGTTACAAAGATGAATTGGTTAGTGCCTTAACAGGTTTCAAAATGAAATATGAAATCGCCAGTAAAGACGACCCATGGACTTTTCTGAAAGCCCGAGGCGACACTTTACACGTGATTCCACGCCAAATGATGAATAAAAAACAAGTACCCTCCGTTGTCGGTATGGGTTTGAAAGATGCTTTGTATGTGCTCGAAAATCGCGGTTTGCGCGTGCAGTTTAGTGGATATGGGAAGGTGGTTTCGCAGTCTATTGGGTCGGGTGTGGCGGCTGCGGGGCAGACGATTAGTATTCGATTGGACTAAAAAATTATAAATTTGAAAAATCTATCTCAAATACTGAGGGGTGTAAAAACCCTCCAAATACAAGGCGATACTACTAAAAACATCGCCAAAATCATCTTTGATAGCCGAAAAGCCGAGAAAGATTGTCTTTTTGTAGCCGTAAGAGGTACGCAAGTAGATGGGCATAATTTCATTGCACAAGTCCTATCAAAAGGTGCAATTGCTGTTATTTGTGAAGAAATACCAGCCCCCCTACCCCCAAAGAGGGAGTCCGAATCTACTCCCCCTTTGGGGGCAGGGGGGATAACTTTCATAAAAGTCAAAGATTCTGCCTTAGTTTTAGGCTTAATCGCTTCCAATTTTTACAATAACCCTTCTAAAAAACTGAAACTTATTGGCGTCACGGGCACTAATGGTAAAACCACCACTGCTACCCTACTTTACGACCTTTTCACAGGTTTGGGCTATAAATGTGGCTTAATTTCAACTGTAGAATATCGGATTGCAGGTAAAATAGTGCCTTCTACACATACCACGCCTGACCAAATTGCGCTCAACAGTTTCATTAATGATATGGTAACGGAGGGTTGTGATTATGCATTTATGGAAGTTTCAAGCCATGCCATACACCAAAATCGAGTGGCAGGTTTGCATTTCGCTGGCGGCTTGTTTTCAAATATCACACACGACCATCTGGATTATCATAAAACCTTTGATGAATATATAAAAGCCAAAAAGAAATTTTTTGATGACCTGCCAAAAACGGCTTTCGCTTTGACCAATCATGATGATAAAAATGGCAAAGTGATGTTGCAAAATACAAAGGCGCAAAAATCGAGTTATGCCTTGAAAAAAGTGGCTGATTTTAAAGCGAAAATATTGGACAACGGGATTTTAGGCTTGCAATTGTTGATAGACGGACAGGAGTTTCACGCCCGTATGATTGGTGAATTTAATGCCTATAACCTTCTCGCTGTTTATGCCACAGCCGTTTTATTGGGTATGGATAAAACAGAAGTGCTCACCATATTAAGCAATTTGAAAGGGGCAGAAGGGCGGTTTGACTATATTCACGATACCAAAAGGGATATTGTGGGCATTGTTGATTATGCCCACACGCCCGACGCGCTTGAAAATGTCTTAGAAACCATCCAAATTCTCCGAAAACAAGGGCAACGCATCATCACGCTCACAGGTGCAGGGGGCGATAGAGACCCCGCCAAACGCCGTTTCATGGGTAAAATTGGCGCCACTATGAGTGATGTTTTGATACTCACCTCCGATAATCCACGCTCGGAAGACCCCCTCAGTATAATTGCACAAATGAAGTCCGAATTAAGTAACGAACTAATGACAAAAGTGCTTGAAATACCCGACCGCCGCCAAGCCATCAAAACGGCTGTGAAATTGGCACAACGAGGCGACATAATTCTTTTAGCAGGCAAAGGGCATGAAAAATATCAAGACATCAATGGCGTAAAACACCCTTTTGATGATAAACAAGTTTTGATGGAGAGTTTTGAGATGTAGCTTTCACACGTTTGTCTTTGATACCAAATATTCAATTATTTATTAAAAGCTTTCAAAACAGCGGGTAAAATCAGCTTAACCCAACGGCTATATTGCTTGCCCGAGGGATGCAAACCATCTGATGCCACCAATGACGTGTCATTCAAACCTTCCCTTGAAATGGGTGTAATATTGATATAGGCGATGCCCATTTGTCGTGTAATAGCTTCATTTTCAGTATTATACGCATCTATTCCTTGACTTATAGAGGCGTTGCCTTTGCCAAAAGGCGTGTAAGCATAATCGGGAATGGACACGACAAAAACCCTTTCTTTTTTTCCACCCGCAAATTGAATAGCTCGATTGAGTAAGGCTGTAAATTCAGGCTTATACGCTTCTACAGGCTTGCCTCGATATTGATTATTAACGCCAATAAGCAAGGTTACCATATCAAAAGTGCTATTAGCCGTAAGGTCAGAAGCCGTTATCGCATTTTTAAGTTCATCGGTTGTCCAACCTGTGCGGGCAATGATACGCGGTGAGCTGATGCTAATGCCACCCATTTTTAAACTATCTGCTAATTGCATCGGAAAACGTTCTTTTTCACTTACGCTTTCGCCAATGGTATAAGAGTCACCGAGTGCTAAATAGGTAAAAACGTTTGTACCAGTCATAGGTGCTATTGAGGGATATTGTTTTTTAGAACAAGATAGGAATAAGCCTACCGATAAAAAGGTTAAATACAGATATTTCATTTTTAATAGATTTTGTGATATTTCATTTATTGGTTACTCAATTCTTAATTTTTTTATACTTTTCAACAATAATATGGTCAATTCCCAGCTTCTCAATTTTTTCAATACCCTTTTGAATCAAAGTATCATTTTCGATTTTTACGACAAATTCAAATTTATTATTTTCCCATTGCCTATCAATAAAGTATTCTAAATGTTCCGTATAAATACTGTCTTTCAACGTATATGCCCCGCCGCCTGCTGTATATGTTGCCGTTGAAGTATCTTTGCCCGCACTTAAATCATGGCTTAAAAAAGCAAAATGTGTGGCATTGATAATTTTTATCATTTTAAGTTTCGGATTAAACGTTGAAACCGTTGAATCTTTTTCGGTACTTGTTGCCG
>JAYUQN010000698.1:0-3235 GCA_043756725.1 Saprospiraceae bacterium | reverse complement strand
GTTGCCAAACGGATTCCGAGGTCTGTGATGTACGACCTAAAGTTCGTTTTTTTCTCGGTGTAGTGCAAGTGCCGCACTTTCTTTGTTTACTAAACCTTCGCTTCGCCTTAGATATGAAATATAAAGTTAAGAACGAGAATTGCTGTTTACATATAAATCCCATCCTTAATTTATGTTATCTCAATGTTAAAAGAAAATAAAAAATTTGCATTACCAAATTTTATCATTTAATTTTATATCATATTTCAAAAAAATGATATTTTTTAGGTGCAAATTTTATTTAAAACGCCTTTTTACCGAGAGGCAGCCATTGATAACATAACTTAAAAACGATGAACAAAAAACATACAAGCACTGTCCTCAAACTTATTGTATTTTTTCTATTACCCTGTTGTTCTGTTTGGGCTCAACCTTGTAGACAACAAGACTCGCTATCCTTAGTTTCACTTTATAACGCAACAAATGGCGCTAATTGGACAACTAAATGGGATTTGTCTAAACCTATGACCACGTGGTTGGGTGTTGGCTTAAACGCTGAAGGCTGTGTGGAGCAGTTGACGTTAAATAATAACAATCTAACAGGCACTGTACCCAATCTGGCGATACCCAATTTGTTAAATGTGAATTTGAGTAGCAACAAATTAACGGGTGCAGTTCCAACTTTTAATTGTCCAAAATTGGTGACTTTTGATTTGAATACAAACCAGTTGAGTGGCAATATGCCTAATTTTAATTACCCAAATCTTATAACGCTCTCGCTTTTTCTGAATCAAGTGGACGGTGCTATTCCCGATTTTAATTTACCCAGTTTACAAAATTTGTACATTAGTTACAATCAATTGACAGGTAGCATGCCCGATTTTAATATGCCCAATTTATTAGCGCTTCATTTGGAAGGCAATAAATTGACGGGCATTATTCCCAATTTCACAATGCCCAAATTGGTAATTCTTCGGGTATATGACAATCAATTGAGTGGCACTATTCCGAATTTCACTATGCCCAAATTAGAAGTTTTTTACGGTCATTCCAACAATTTAATAGGTTCGATTCCGAATTTCAACATGCCCTTTTTAAAAATTTTGGGTTTAGACCATAATAAACTGACGGGACCTATCCCCAATTTCTATTGTCCGATAATGACCGACCTCCTACTTTTAAACAATCAATTGAGTGGTGAAATTCCCAATTTCAATATGCCCAAATTGATAAACCTTAGGCTTGGCGTCAATAAATTAACAGGTTCAATTCCTAATTTTGATTTGCCAAGTTTGGAAACAATCACTTTAGCTGACAATCAACTGACAGGCACAATTCCGAATTTCAATATGCCCAAGTTGAAAAGTTTAAGGTTTTATATCAACCAATTAAGTGGCGGTATTCCCAATTTTAATATGCCCAATTTGGTGGAATTAGATGCCTATTCCAATAATCTTGATGGCGCAATCGCACCTCTAAATCCAAACGTCGTTTTTACATGCCAAAATAATAAACTAACTTTTGAAGATATTTTACCTAATGTTCCTCCCGTTTTAAGTAAAACATACACCCCACAAGATTCTGTTTTCAAGGATACGACAGTAAGGGGTATTTTAAGATACAGTGTTGTCATAGATTTGGGTTTTGACGCTCTTATAGCCGATAACAAATATCAGTGGTTTAAAAATGGCGTACCTTTCAGAACGGTAATAGGCAATAATAAACTTTCTTTCACCAATATGCAAACTACGGATGCAGGCGTTTATACTTGCCAAATTACAAACCCTCGTGCGCCTTTGTTAACTTTAAATAGCCGTAAAATCACACTCACCACCTGTTTTTTAACACTTTCAACAAGAGATTCGCTGCCCGCTTCTATCATTGTCAATCAGCTACAAAGTATGAGTTGTGATACGATTATAAGGTGGGAAATAGACACAGCCTCATGCACACAATCGGTGAAAGCTGTTCGAGCAGATAATACGAATGGTTGTGTTATGAATGGTGTTTTGTCGGCTGAAATTGGCAACTTAAAAGATGTAGAACTTATCAGTTTTTACCAATTAGCAGGTTTAAAAGGAACGATACCTACTACTATTGGCAATCTGCCGAAACTTAAAACAATTGCTTTTTTTGGAACAAGCATGCGTGGGACTGTACCGAATACCATAAATAACCTTTCAAATTTAGAAACCTTTGTCATTGAAAGTAATTTTGATAGTTTACCCGATTTCTCTAATTTGCCAAAACTGAAAACCTTACACATTGCCAATAATAATTTCACTTTTGATGATATTTTACCCAATATGAAGGCTTTACAGCGTGGTATAATCTTTAATTATGCCCCGCAAAAACCTTTTTATACAGACACTACCCTATCTGTTCCTTTTGGTAATGCCTTGACTATCAATTTGGGAATTGACGGAGCCATCCCTTCAAATATTTATAAATGGTTTAAAAACGGTGTTTTCTTAGCAACAACGACGGTCAATCGCTATACTTTTCAAAATGTTTATCCTTGTGATGAAGGCATTTATACTGCAGAAGTTACAAACACAAGCGCACCTTTATTGACCTTAAAAAGCCAAAAAATAACGGTGAAAATAGCAGGACCTACAAGGGTCGTACCTGTAAAAAATCAAACAGCGGCTATTTGTACAGGTAAAACTTATACTTTATTGAATAAAACGGTATCAACCGCTGGTATTTATCGGGATACCGTTCCCAGTGTCATTTGCGCTTCCGTTGATAGTTTTTATATTGTTACAGATTTAAAAATTACACCTGCTCTGCAAACGACGGTTAATGCGGCAATTTGTAAAGGTAAAAACTATCTTTTACCCAATGGAACCACCGTTAATACTGAGGGCGTCTATCCCGTTACAATAAAGTCTCCTGAGGGATGCGATAGCATTGTTACTACAAATTTGAAATTCTCTCCTCTTGTACAAACCACAGTGAATGCCGCTATTTGTAAAGGTAAAAGCTATATTTTACCTAATGGCAATAGTGTCAATACTGAGGGGGTATATCCTGTTACAATAAAATCTCCCGACGGCTGCGATAGCCTCATTACAACGGATTTGAAAATTGCACCAACATTGCAAATAACGGTCAACAAATTGATTTGTAAAGGTAAAAACTATGTTTTACCCAATGGAAACACCGTCAATACTGAGGGGGTATATTCTGTTACTATAAAATCCCCAGACGGGTGCGACAGCCTTATTATCACAGATTTGAAAATTGCACCTAT
>JAYUQN010000697.1:0-3236 GCA_043756725.1 Saprospiraceae bacterium | reverse complement strand
GAATGGGGCAGGCAAAAGCTCCTTAATTCGGATGATTACCACCATTACCCGCCCCGATTCAGGTAAAATCTATTTTAATGGGAACCTTTTAACAGAAGACCATCCTTCTTACATAGGCTATATGCCCGAAGAAAGAGGTTTGTATAAAAAGATGAAAGTAGGGGAACATTTGCTTTATCTGGCACGGCTCAAAGGTTTGAGCCATGCCGACGCTATGAAGCAGTTGAAATATTGGTTTGAAAAAATGGATATTACCGATTGGTGGGGTAAAAAAGTGGAAGAACTTTCAAAAGGCATGCAGCAAAAAGCGCAATTTATTTCAACCATTTTACACAAGCCTAAGCTCTTGATTCTCGATGAACCGTTTTCGGGACTTGACCCTGTAAACGCTGAAATGTTGAAAAATGAAATTTACGAACTCCATAAACAAGGCACGAGTATCATTTTTTCAACGCATCGGATGGAGCAAGTAGAAGAAATCTGCGATAAAATTGTGTTGATTAATAAAGGTGAAAATGTGCTATACGGCAGCGTTAAAGATATAAAACAGGATTTTAAAGAACATTTGTATCGCATTGATTTTGAAGGTACTTTGCCTTTAGATTTTTCATCGAAAACGCAGATAATGACGCAATTTCAAAATCATATCACTGTCAAATTGACTGAGGGAGGGCATTCCAACGATTTGTTGCGCTATTTGATGGATACAGGCGTCCGTGTAACCGCTTTTCAAGAAATTTTACCTACTTTAAATGAAATTTTCATTAAAAAAGTAGGTGCTGAAAACCTTTTGTATCAAGAGAAAAATTTTAAATAAATATAAAATCAAAATGGAAAAACTCTGGCTTATTATAAAACGCGAGTATATTTCAAGAGTCACTAAAAAAGCTTTCATCATTGGGACACTTTTGACGCCTTTATTGATTGGGGGCTTTGGCTATTTACAAGTCAAATTAGCCATGTATAAAGATGATAACTTTCAAAAAATTGTTATTTTTGACCAAAGTAAAACGTTAACAAAAGCACCTGAAAATCAGAAAAATTTAGCCTTTACGCTTAGCGATGAACCTTTAGAGACTTTGAAAGCGCAAGTGGTAGCTGAAAAATACAATGGCGTTTTAGTAATACCCCCCATCACGGATATTAAAACCGAGCGTTTCACCCTCAAATATTATTCAGATGAAAAACTCGGAAACGATATATCAGGGGATATTGAAAATAAAATAGAAGACGCTATAAAAAGCTATAAAATCGTCACTTTAAACTTGGATATGGACAAGGTGAAAGCACTCAACACCCGCGTTGATATTGATCCCGATCCCATAAAAGGTGAAAAAGATGCTTCAACCAAGTCAGGTGTTGTCGCCATGATTATTGGTGGATTCATGGGTTTTATGATGTATTTATCGGTTTTTATCTACGGCATGATGATATTTAGGTCGGTGATGGAAGAAAAGACAAGTCGTATTGTAGAAGTAATGATTTCGTCTGTTCGCCCCTTTCAGTTGATGATGGGTAAAATAATCGGGGTAAGTGCCGTGGGTTTAACCCAATTTATTATTTGGACGGTCTTAATGGTGCTGATAGTATCTGGCATTTCAGCGACAATGGGTATAGATATAGCTTCTCAAAACCCCAATGCTGCTGTTGCGAATGAAGCCTTGAAAAATGCTCAAAGTACAGGTAAAATGGGTGAGTTTATAAATGCCTTAACACAACTCAACTGGTGGCTCATAATTCCTTTGTTTTTTGTATATTTTATATTGGGTTATTTAATGTATGCGTCTATGTTTGCCGCTGTCGGTTCTGCCGTGGGCGATGATCAAGGGGAATCGCAATCTTTGACATTGCCGATAACGCTGCCTGTGATTGCTGCCATTTATATAATGTTTACGGCTATTCGTGCGCCCGATAGCAGTTTGGCGGTGTGGTCGAGTATATTTCCCTTGTTTTCACCGATAGTGATGCCTGCTCGATTGGCTTTTAACCCGCCCGCATGGCAAATTGCTTTGTCGCTTATTTCGCTTATTTTAACCGTTATTTTCTTGGTTTGGTTGGCGGGACGTATATATCGAGTCGGGATTTTAATGTATGGGAAGAAGGTAACGTTCAGAGAATTGGGGAAATGGATGTTTTATAAAAATTAAATGTGCGTTTTACTTTGGCACTTTAATTAAGCAAAGATTTAGGGTAAGTTTTTTGAAAAATTTTGATTGAGTTTTGATTTTTTTTGAAAAAAATCAAAACTCAATCAAAATTTCTCAAAAAACTTACCCTAAATCTCGAAGTGTCGAATGTGTTATTGCAACAAAAATAGCACCCCCTCTCCATAGGAGTCCCTTCGGACAGTATAATAGGCTGTATGAATCGCTTGAAAAGTTCTTGCTGAAATAATTTTACACTAAAATGAAAAATAAATCGGTGTAAAAGAAAAAAAGGCTCTATATTTGCAGCCGATTTGAAAGTGATGGTCACCTGGCCGAGCGGTTAGGCTCAGCTCTGCAAAAGCTGCTACAGCGGTTCGAATCCGCTGGTGACCTCAACTTTTTTAATATGTTGAGAATCAATATATTAGGAGGATAAAATAAATATTTTTTTGAGGCGTTTATGTGAGAACAAAACTTAAACGTTACTATGAGAAGCAAAACGCACACGGCTCCCAAGAAGCAAATACCACACATTAATCTCCTATTAAATTATATTGAGACGCTCAAGCCCACGCTACGGCACCATTCTTACCAGTGCTATATTTCACATATCCGTTCTTTATCAGTGTTTTGCGAAGCGAATAGCATCGAATCTTTACAGACGCTTGATGCTCACCAGTATCGTAATTACCTACTTACGAGTATTAGTAATGCCTATACTAATAGTCGTATTGCAGCTTTGAGGCGGGATAGGTTTCCAGTCATTTAGAGGTAATTTGTGACACCGTTTTTTTTAATGTTGTATTTATTTTTTATTAACATAAAACTACTTATTGATTTTACTCCGCTTTTTTGTCTCTGAAACGCTCAATCTGTGACGCGGGTTATAGGTTGTTCTTATACTCTACGATGAAAAGCCCACTAAAAACCTACTTAAATTTTGCTTATCTTAGACTAAGATTTTTTACCCGTGTCCTACCTTACTATACCTTGCCCGTTGCTTAGGCGCAAAAAAAAAGCCCCCCTCAGTATCGGCTTGATACTGAGGGGGGCTTCTGCTGTTTTAGCGAATTGTGAAGCCTCAAAAAA
>JAYUQN010000696.1:0-8933 GCA_043756725.1 Saprospiraceae bacterium | reverse complement strand
TTAAATTTTTATTCCATACCTAAAAGAATTGTTATTGTGTAGAATAATCAAATTCATATTTCATGCCATAAATTTTATACACTGATTGCGGTAGTGTTATGTGACGTTCTACTTCGACAATTGTGTCGTTAAACGATGTGCTTCTTGTTTGTAAGGATGATTGGGCATCGCTATAATTTTTTCAAGCCAGATATGACATGTGGTAAGGTTGCCTTGTTTCAAATAAGCCAATGCCAAATACCATTCTGCAAAAGGTTGTGTATAGCCTTTCCCATTTTGCGTCAAAGCCGTTAAAATAGTCTGGGCTTCTTGGGCTTTGTCGCTGGCTAAAAGGGCGGTTGCTTTACACAAAGACAATGTATCATCGAGTGCTTGTATTTTATTTAAGGCTTCAATACTGGCATTATAGTTTTTTTGAGCATACGCATCCAGAGCGTTGATAGCCAGTTGGAGGGTAGCGGAATCATGTCGTTGCCTAAAAAAGCTATCTATTTTCAAATCGTCCTTGCCTCTGTAACGGGTGATAGGAATACCCTCAAAAGAAGCGTTAAAATTAGCTACAAAGAGTTGAGATGTATCCCGTTTAGGTTTTTGAAAATAGTTGATTGCCCACAAGCAAACCCCGATTAAAAATGCCGCTGCGACCCCCCTCTCCATAGGAGTCCATTTGGACAGTATCCAAGCCCTAAAAGGGATAATTTTAGCTTGTTTTTGTTTAACGGCACTATTTTCTTCTTGGTATTTTTCTGCTTCGTCTTTCAAAATAGCTTTAATGCGTGATTGACCTCCCACAAAAGCGGCTAATTTCGCCTCTTCATACGCGGCAACTTCGGTGCGAAAAAGGACATCTTTTTGATGGCGTTCTTCAAAAAGAAGGGCTTCGGCTTCGGAGAGAGAGCCGTTTATGTATGTCATAATAAGTTGTATGTCCTCTTCATTCAGTTCCGCCATGAGTGTATCAATATAAATTAGCGCAATAAGTTTTTCAAAATTTTAAGGCATCGAGACAAAGCCGCACTTGTGGTATTGGCGTTTTCATACTGCATTTCTTGGGTTATTTCCTCGATGTTCCGTTCTTCATAAAAGCGTTTTGTTACAAGCAACTGGCAAGTTTCGCTCAGTTGATTAAAAGCATGGTTGAGTTTTTTAAGCCTTTCCGCTTCTATTTCATTCTCTACCATTGTTTCAAGAAAACTTTCCACGCCGTACACTTTTTCCTCACTCAATGTTTCGGGGTATTCAATACGGCTATTTTTCTCCAAATATTGCAGCAATTTGAAACGCCCAATACCGACCAAATAATTTTTCAAAGGCGCATCCAAACTTTTCAATTTGCCTGTCATCACATTTCTATAAAACACTTCTAACGCATCTTGAAACGCATCTTCAAATATGCTTTCATCGAGTTTGAAATGGTGTTTCGCCCAAGACATAAAATCCCGCCGATAGGTGCGGTATAGTTTCCTAAGCGTTTCATCGCGTCCTTCGATGATTTCCTTGATGATATGGTCGTCGTAAGTTTTCAGTAGCCTTTCAATTTTGTTTTTTATAAGGCTAAAAGTAAAAAACTTACGGGTATGGTGTATAATTTTTTTGAAAAAAATCATAAGTCTGTTGTTTTGGTTCTTCTCTAAATCAGACTTATTCGATTTTTATTAACACCTTCTCAGTCTTTTTTTGAAAAATAATTGCTCAAATATGTTAATGTGCTTATGCTTCACTGGATTATAGATTGAAAGCCTGTGAAATGCATTGTTTTTTTTGCGATTTTATAAAAACTTTCCTATATTTGTTAATCTTTATTTTTAAACAAACATTACTTCATTTAACTAAAAAAAAATGAAAAAATTACTTCTTTTACTTCTTTTTACTGTTATCATTTGCACCAGTAGTAAATGCTTTGAAGAAGTTCGTCCTGAGGGAGAAGCCAAAGACATTGCTAAAAATAATCGTATAAATCAGGTCTCTAAGATTAATTAATCAGATTAATTTTTGAATACTTTCTCTGAAACAGACTTTTTTAGTATTCAAATTTTCAAAACATAGAATCTGTATATTTTTTGAAAAATTCTGTTGTTAATAATTGATATTCACTTTTAATCCAAACTCAATTTTCCAAAGAATATACAGACTCTGTTAATCCTTACTTTTGAAAACTATTTTTCTAAAAAAAACAAAACTGTGAAAATCATGAAGAAATTACTGCTTTTGATGCTGCTTGTTTTTTGCATTCAATGTACCACCCAAGAATCCAAAGAAAATTGTGGCACTGTCACTGAAGAACTGCCATCTCCCCTGAGTATGAAATCGAAACCGAGCACGATTCCCATTAGTTACCAAAGCTGTGAGTATATCGTTTTCATGCCTCAGAGTAAGGATAGCTTTGCGCTGATAAAAAAATTAGAGGGATATAATCTTATTCCTATAAAAGTATCTGGCTCTAATTCGTCAATGCGACTTTATGGTTTTCCACCTATTACGGACACAAACCCGCCTCCCAGACCACCACCAGTATCACCACCAGTAATCGATCCAAATATATTTAGACATACTTGGGTTCTTGATTTTCAAGGAAATCCCATAAGCCAATTTGAATTCATAGATAAGCTCCCATTTGGTAGGACATCTGTTAAATGAGTAAAAAATAGGGGATTTAAAGTGTAGTTATCCCAATAGTGGATAACTACACTTTTTTATAACTTAAAAAAATATATGAAAAACATCTTTTACCTTTTTATTTTAGGTGCGTTCCTCATAGGTTGCCGTCGCCCAAACGCTCACGACCCGCAATTGGCAGTTTCGCTTCAAAGATTAAGTGAATTGAATAAAAACAAAGCATCAGATACGTTGGTACTGAGGGGGGCTTTAGACAGTGCCTATCAAATCGCCTCAAAAACGTCTGACTGGCAGCATGATTCACTTTTTGCCGCCGTTAGCCGTTTGTATGGCAATGCACTTTACAATATAAATACCTCAAAAGCAACAAGTATTTATCAAAAAGGCTTGTCAATTGGCTTGAGGCAGTTGCCCGCAACCGACAACATTATTATTCGATTATACATCAATACAGCAAGGCTTTATCACGGTCATAATGATTATAAAACAGCCCTCAATTATTTCGATTCTGTTAAAATCAATGCGCAAACAATGGATGCTGAAAATTTAAAACGCGTTACTATGCCCGCAATAGCTGATTGCTTTATGCGCTTAAACGACCCTAAATCAGCCATAAATGTCATGTCAGGAATGGAAACAATGGCTCAACGCTACACCCCACAGCAATTAATTGTACACTATACAAACTATGCGCTTTGTTTAAAACAATTAAAAAAGTATCCCGAAGCCACTCAAAAAACCAATTTAGCCGATTCAATTATCCAAAAACTAAAAACAGAAAAACTATTAACAGCTACGGATTCTATTTCTTGGGCAAATAATGCATTTGAACAAGGGCATATCTTTCACGAATCAAAAAATTTTCAAAAAAGCGAAAACTATTATTTGCAAGCACTGCGAATTTATGACCAACAACAAGATTTATACAATTATTTATATACTTTGAGGAACTTGGGTAATATGTATTTTTTGGCAAACCAATTTGAAAAAGGCGAACAGATGCTGACGAAAGGTGTTAAAATATGTGACAAATCAGCATCTAATGATGCAATTGTACGTATCAAATTAGGTTTATTAAACAATCGAAGTGATGTGTACATAGCGACAAAACAGTATGAAAAATCCATTGCTGACCTCGACTCTGCCATCTATCTATTCAATTTACATAAGACAAGACCTTCGCTAACACCTGTAATGATGCAGGCTCGCCCCGTTTTGTTATCCGTTTTAAGTGACAAAGCCAAAGCCCACATCGCCTTAGCTGAAAAGGGCGAAGATACTGAGGGGTATGCCAAAGCCTTAAAGTTGATGGCGGAAATAACAACACTCACTGACGACATCCGAGCCGACTACCTAAGCGATGAAGCCAAACTAACCCTCGCTGAAAACGCCAAACCCGCTTTTGAAAAAGCCATCGAATTATGCCACACCCTTTTTCAAAAAACAAAGGACACAACTTACTTACACCGCGCGTTTACCTTTGCAGAACAAAGCCGCAACATGATTCTCTATGAAAATGCCCGCTTAAAAACACAATTGCCTGATAATCTGAAAGTGGAAAACGAGCAATTGAAAAAAATGGAAGGCGACTTGCTACAAAAAAGCAATACCGATGATTTGCAAAATTACTTGCGTCTGAAACGCCAGTTTAGAGAAAAAATCAAGGTTTTTAATAAAAATAAAACCACTTCTGTGGCTGAAATCCAAGCCCAATTGCTCAAAGACCAGCGCACCGCTTTGGTCGAGTATTTTGTAGGCGATAGCAGTATTTTCATTTTGACTATCACGCCTAAAGATTTTTACCTACAAAAACTGCCTAAAACAGCTGATTTTGAAAAACGGGTGGCAACGCTTCGAGATGTCGTTATTCGGGAGGATAATAAATTTTTTATAGATTTGTCTAACGCTTTTTATGATGAAATCCTTCCCGAATGGATTCGGGATTCTACGAAAAAGAGGAATACTATAACGCAGTCGACCACAATTAATAAACTCATCATCATTCCCGATGGCGTTTTAAATTATATTCCTTTTGAAATGTTGTTGTCCAATAAGCCGACATCTTTAAAAAATGCGGATTTTTTATTGAAACACTACACGATAAGTTATGCCGCTTCTGCCAATTTATTGATAGAACAAGCTAAAAAATCCAAAGGGATGCCTACGGCACAGGCTGGAAATACTGCCCAAAATGTATTTGCAGGATATGCGCCTCAATATCAAAGTCAAAAGATAACGGATAAAAAGCTATTGGCTATGAGGGCTGTCCTTACCCGCGACAGTGCCTACGACCTGCCGGGTGCTTTTGAGGAAGTGCAGCAAATCCAAACCCTTGTTGGGGGTAAGTCCTTTTTGAAAGAGAAGGCAGATAAAACGCAATTTAAAAAAGATGCGCCCCGCTATAAAATCCTACATTTAGCCATGCACGGTTTGGTAGATGAAAACAACCCTGCCAACAACCGCTTGCTTTTCACTAAAAACCCTAAAGATACCCTCAACGATTGTGACCTCACTGCCGCCGAATTGAATACCATGACTTTAAACGCCGACCTCGCCGTATTGAGTGCTTGCAATACAGGTTTTGGCAAATTGAGCAAAGGCGAAGGCGTAATGAGCGTAGCAAGAGCTTTCAACTATGCAGGCGTACCATCAACCGTTATGAGCCTTTGGGTTGCCCCCGATGCTGAAACAAGCGGTATTATGATAGATTTTTATAAAAACCTAAAAACGGGCATGACGAAAGACGAAGCTTTGCGTCAAGCCAAATTGCATTATTTAGACAATGTGAAATTAGAGGAAAATGCCGCACCCGCTCGTTGGGCAGCCTTTGTGTTGTCGGGTAATACCGATGCTGTGGATTTTGATACCCCCCTCTCCATAGGAGTCCTCACGGACAGTATTTGGGCATATATCGGCGTTGGTTTGGCTGTTTTAGCAGGTGTATTCCTTTTTTTGAGATTAAAAAAAAGGAGGGTTCATAATTAATTGTGGGCTATCGAGCATAATTTGTAATTTTAAATCATATATAATATACTGCCCAAAAGTGTAGTTTTTCATTTTGATTTAAAAAAAATACCTTCACCTTATGGTAGAGTCGTTGTATTGTTTTACATTGGAGTTATAATTTAAAACTTGAAAACAACACCATGTTCCACTTAACCTTTGTTCGCCCATTTTTCTTTTTTATTTTGTTTGTTTGCGCTTCTATTTTTACAATCTTTTTAGCCTGTAAAAACAAGAACGATGCGCCCACGCAAAAAAGTGAAAACCAATCACTTACAAGCATCAAGCCTGTTTTTGAGGACGGCTATCCTACCCTTGTAAGCGATGTTATGCTCGATTCTCTCTATGATTTTTACTTTTGGCTGCACCACCGTGATGTGACGGATAGAGCTATCGCCCGTTTTACAAAACAAATCAGTAACACGCAAAACGATAAATTAGCATTATTGAAGGCACACCGCCGCCTTGCAGTAGCTTATATGATGGCTTATGATGAGCCACAGTGTACAAAATCGTTGAATAATATGCTCAAAACGGTGGCGCAAATACCCGATATATCTGCCGAAGAACGGGCAAAAAACTTAGCCGTGCAAGCCTACCATGCCTTTTGGTTCGATTTGACCCAAGCCGATGGTTTATCCAATATCAGCCAAGCCGATTCGTTGATGCGGCAAGCCGTAGGCAATCCCGATTTGAAGGCAGTGCAAATGGTAATTTTGAAAAGCACTTACCTCAGTGAATTGGGCAGTCAAGATATGGCTGTTGCAATTTTGGACTCAGCAATGGCAGCTTTAGAACAACTTCCTATTGCGTACCCCTCAGTATTGGCATGGTCACAACTTCTACGGACTTTTGCGATAAATTCAAGTATTGGCTTCAAAGCAAGTCGAGCAAGGGTTTATTTTGACAATAAAAAATGGGAAAACCACCCAGTGATGGGTAAAGTTTATGATGAAGCGAGTATTTACTTTAATTTTGGTACGGGCATAAGTGACGGTGTATTTGCAGATAAAAACTTTCAAAAAACGCTTCATAAAGGACATAGCTTTATTTGGAAGAATTATAAAACGATTATTGAGTCCTGTCACCAAAAAGGTAACACTCAAAAAGGGCTTGAGTATGTTGCGTTATTACTCAATGTACCTAAAGCCAATAAAGCGATTGCCTACTCTTTGGCTGCTATGATTCATGCGCAACTCAATCATGTTTCAATTGTTGATGATTGTGCAGAAAAGGCAATGAGTTATGCTAACAAAACTAAGATGCTTCCCCAATATCAAGGGCATATGTATTTCTATTTAACCAACGCTTATAAACTCTTAAAAAATGCGGATAAAACTATTTTTTACGGTGAAAAAGCACTCCCTTTATATGAAAAATCTTTGGGTTTTCACAGTACCGATTACAACACCGTTGCTTATAATTTAGCCTATCAATATGCCTATTTTAAAAATGACTTTGGAAAGGGGTTAGAATATGCCAACAAAGCGATTGCCTCAATTGCTTATGATGAAACAGATGTTGATCTTGATAGAGTATCAGACGAGATGATTCTCAATTTCGATTACTTAACACTCTGCACTGTTTTAGCACTAAAGTTTAGGCACGATAGAGATACCGCAACTTACTCAAAAGTCGAAAATACATTAGCTCTCCAATATCAAATTTTTGAATCCTTCAATTTAGCTACGCAAGGTAGAGCTTTTAAAAGCACTTTATTCAATACGAATCAACTAAGCGATTGGGCAATAAGCCGTAATTTATGGATACAAAAAAAAGAAAAGGCTTTTTACCACGCCGAACATTATAAATTGATGCGGATGCGGGGAGCTATGGGTTTTAAGCCTGCTACATATAACATTCCAACGCAGTATTTTGAGCGAGAAACAAAACTGCGCACCGAAGTAGCCAATCTGAGAAAACAAATGAGTGAGAAAGGCGAAAATGAGGATTCACAAAACCAAATTTTCACAAAAACCAAAGAACTCAATAACTTGGTAATCAAACTCGAAACGGATTATCCGAAATACTACAAACTCAAATACAACTCCGAACCCGCCCCACTTGCAGATATTCAAAAAGAAGTGGTGGATGATACATCTGCCCTTATTTCTTACTTTGTTGGCGATACGTCTATCTATATTTTCACGGTTTTAAAAGACAATTTGCAAGCGCAAGAAATCAAAAAACCAAAAGATTTTCTACAAAAAATAGATACTTTTAAGCAAATCCTAAGCGACGCCAATTCCCAAATTGCGGATTTTTCCAAGCATTCTATTGCTATCTACAACCTTTTATTGAAAGAGGTTTTAGAAAAAATGCCGACTCATGTATCTAAACTCATTATAGTACCTGACGATGTGTTGTCCTATATTCCTTTTGAAATATTGACCCCCTCAGTATCCGGGGCTAATTATAGACAATCTAACTTTCTTTTGAAGCGGTACAATATCAGCTATGCGTATTCAGCTCATCTGCTATTGGAACAACAGCGCATAAAAAACAAAAAAACGACTCATATTTTTGCAGGGTTTGCCCCAAAATATGAAAATAGAGATACATTATTCGCTATGACAAATATCGCAATGCGCACTGCACTTACCCGTGATGGCACGTATGAACTGCCCGAAGCGAAAGAGGAAGTCCAAAAAATCAGTGAATTCATGGGTGGTACTACCTTTATGAACGAAGCCGCTACTGAACAGGCGTTTAAGCGAGAGGCAAATCAATACCGCATCCTCCATTTTGCCATGCACTCGCTCACCGATGATAATAATCCATCGTTTAGCAAACTACTGTTTACGGTCACGCCCAAAGACACCACACAAGACAGTGACCTCACCGCAGGGGAAATATATGCTATGAGCCTCAATGCCGACCTCGCTGTGCTAAGTGCATGCAATACGGGATACGGCAAAATTAGCCATGGCGAAGGTGTGATGAGCCTCGCCCGAGCATTTACTTATGCAGGTGTACCCGCCACAGTCACCAGCTTATGGAAAGTCCCCGATATTATGACCCGCGAAATTATGGTCAATTTTTATAAAAATCTTAAAGCAGGGATGCCCAAAGATGAAGCCCTCCGTCAAGCCAAATTAACTTATCTCGACAGAGTAAAATTTGACGAAAAAGCGGCACCGACATATTGGGCAGCTTTTGTGTTATCGGGTAATACCGATGCTGTGGATTTTGATACCCCCCTCAGTATTTGGGTGTATTGGGGCATGGGCTGCATCCTTTTGAGTGGTTTGCTCCTCTTTTTAAAATATAAAATAAAACGGGCGTGAGCTTTTTGGGCATTAGACAAGTGGTTT
>JAYUQN010000695.1:0-3243 GCA_043756725.1 Saprospiraceae bacterium | reverse complement strand
GAGACGTTGCAGTGCAACGTCTCTACGTGGTTCATTTTAACAAGGTTATTGAAAAAAATGCCCTATTGCACACAAAAAATTACAGCAACAAAAATTTTCAATTTTTCATAAAAATAAAATCAAAAACCCTCTTGAGTTTTTTCCATTGGAATCCCTTTGGGAAAAGTGCCAAACTATAATTAATGTATTATTTTAAGTAAAAAAAATGGCATTTGAACCATAAATTTAATTACTTTGGCACTTGAATTTTTTTATAAAATAAAATATATTAAAATTTAATAATATCATACCCCCTCTCCTCCGAAAGGAGTCCTTTGGACATAGGAGTCCTACGGACAGTATAAAATCATTTTTTAAACAATATTGCGCTTTAAAATGGCTAAAAATAGGAAAATTTGCGTTTTCCCCGGTTCATTCGACCCCATTACTTCGGGGCATGAGGATATTGTGCGCCGAGCCTTGCCGCTTTTTGATAAGGTCATTATTGCTATTGGCGTGAACGCCCAAAAAAAATCTCTTTTCCCTTTGGAACAACGCGTGGCGTGGATAAAAGCGGTTTTTGCCGATGAACCCAAAGTAACGGTTGATACTTTTGAAAACCTGACGGCTGATTTCTGTAAAAAAGTAAAAGCGCAGTGGATACTGAGGGGGCTAAGAAATGCTTCTGATTTTGATTATGAAAAAACCATTTCGCAGCTTAATTTTATCGTGGGCGATGGGGTTGAAACATTTTTTGTGATTTCACAACCCCAGTTTTCACATATCTCGTCAACCATTGTGCGTGAAATAATTAAGGGAGGCGGTAATGCGTCACCTTTTTTACCCAAAAAAGTCGTCATAAAAACTTAATTTTGTGCTTCATCGAATCTAAAATTTTTAGCATGAAACCGATTATCCTAACTATGAGTTTATTATGCACTGTGTCTCTGCTGGCGCAAAGCCCGCCAAACGGTACAATTTGGCACTACCATCAATATGAATTGCGCGGAAAAACGGGTAAGGTTTTTACCTATACCCTAACAGGTGATACGGTTATCAATGGTTTAGCCGCTAAAATCATGAAAGGTGGTTTCGGATGCGCTCTATTACCGCCCCAAGGTGAAATTTTAAGATATGACGGTCGAAAAATTTTGCGGTATGATAAAACATTCAATAATTTTCAACTGCTCTATGATTTTGCGGCTAATAAAGGCGACACGCTGAAAATTGCGCTTCAAAAAGGCAGTAATATAGTTAGCCCTGTGCGTGTAGATAGTATCCGCGATATTCAAATTGGCAGTGAAAAATTTAGAATTCAATATTTGAAACAAGTGGGTCCCCCATACACTTACGCTTTTGGCGGCGAGGCAGTGGAAAGAGCGGGTTGTACTTTCAATTTTTTCCCACAATATGGCGCCTGCGACCCCATTCAGTTAGGCGGTTTGCGATGCTATCAAGAAGCGGGTAAAGCCTTTTTCAAACTTGTGGACTATCCCTGCGATTCTACGACTTCTCCGAACGCTATTGATGAGTTTGTGAATAGTAAAATTCAACTTTATCCGAACCCCTCAGTATCCGCTATCACTATTAACTTAGATGAAACATTTGATACGCCTTTTTCAATTGACGTAAGAGACATACTGGGCAAGCCTATTTTTTATCAAAAATATACTGCTGAAAAAATACTAAACATCGATATAAGTCATTGGCAATCAGGCATTTACATGCTTTTTTTTAAAAATAAAAATGAGCAAAAAGCGGTTAAAAGGTTTGTGAAATTATGATTTTTATTTGCGTCATTTAGTTCTACTTTAGCACTCTAACAATCCCGAAAGGGATTGAACGTGAATAACCAAACGCGGTACATAATCCCGAAAGGGATTGAACGTGAATAACCCCGAATGAAATTCGGGGGGCTAAGCATAAACACGGTACACAATCCCGAAAGGGATTGAACTTATAATCAACATGAATAGCCTTAAGTTCAATCCCTTCGGGATTGTGCAACTCACCCCTTCGCTTTCCCCCGAATTTCATTCGAGGTTATTCACGTTCAATCCCTTCGGGATTTATTTACGAAACGTAATAAATCTATGTATAAACACATAATTAAAAATTTATATACAAAATCACTATTTTCATGAACTAAAATCATATTAGTATTGTTTTGTATGTTTAAACTTTGATAGATTAAAATCCTAAACTTAAAACCTTCTTTTTTTTGTTATATATTTTTAGATAAACAGAAGCCGAAAAGCACATTATTTAGTGCTTTTCGGCTTTTGTTTTTTACCTTTACGCCCTATTTTTTAACAATTTAACTAACCAAATACCTAATTGTATGTCCAACGCTTTTTACCACGTTCCAAAAACCATAAACGAGCCGCTTTTAGGCTACAAACCCCATTCGCCTGAAAAAACGGCTTTGAAAGACGCTTTGTCTACTGCTAAAGCTAACAAAATAGATGTGCCTATGTATATTGGTGGCAAACACATCACGACAGATGATAAAGTGGCAATGCACCCACCCCATGAGTTGAGCCATGTTTTAGGAACCTACAATCGGGGCAACAAACAACACGTGGAAATGGCGATTGAAGCCGCCATGAAAGCCAAACCGCAATGGGAAGCGATGGATTGGCAAGACCGTGCCGCCATTTTTCTGAAAGCTGCTGATTTATTGACGGGTCCCTATCGTGCTAAAATGATGGCAGCAACCATGCTTTGTCAATCGAAAAATGCCTACCAAGCAGAGATAGATTGCATTGCCGAATTAGCCGATTTTTGGCGTTTCAACGTACAGTTTTTAAGTGAAATATATCAACAACAGCCAAGCAGCTCGATAGGTATTTGGAATCGGACAGAATATCGGGCTTTAGAAGGCTTTGTTTTTGCCCTTACACCCTTCAATTTTACCGCTATTGCAGGCAATTTGCCTACCGCACCTGCTCTTTGCGGCAATGTGGCTGTCTGGAAACCTGCCGAATCGCAGATTTATTCTGCCAATGTGATTATGGAAATTTTGGAAGAAGCAGGCTTGCCAGCAGGGGTTATCAACCTCATTTATGTCAGTGGCGCAACGGCAGGCGAAGTTATTTTCAAACATCGAGATTTCACAGGCTTGCATTTCACAGGCGGTACAAATACGTTCAACAAATTGTGGTTGAGCATCGCTCAAAATTTGCCAAATTACAAATCTTATCCGCGCATTGTCGGTGAAACGGGTGGAAAAGACTTTGTGATGGTGCATGCTTCAGCAGAACC
>JAYUQN010000694.1:0-8953 GCA_043756725.1 Saprospiraceae bacterium | reverse complement strand
CAGGATTGGGGAAAATGCGGACATTTTGCAAAGGCATTGAAAGAGGATTCGGTAATTCAGTTGCAAATTCACTGTCAGTATTAAAGGACATAGCGTTTTTAGGCACATTGCCTGTTGCTTTTTGCCCTTCAATAGTAGTGGTTTTTTGAGACACTAAATCTGAACCTGTTGAACAAGTCACTTCCACAAATTGCCATAGTGTGCCTGTATTAGCGGTAATCATCGCATTATTGGTATTCGGTTGAATGCTTAGATATTTTCCACTTAATCTATGCTGTAAACGGAAAGTGTTATTTCCAACACATTCAATACGCCAATCGCTGACACCACTTGCAACATAATCATTTTGTACCACCAATGAACCTTCTGTAGTCGTATTGCTTGTTAACGCTTTTCCACTAAGCCGTGCTGCAAATTTGACATAACCGCTACCCACATCTGCAACAGTCCATTGTTGATAATTCATATAGGATGGCGTTTCTAAAATAACGACTGTGCCATTATTTATACCACTATTCATTGTTGGTGCAGGAAGACCCAATACTTTATTAGAACCTACGTGGACTATATTATAACATCTCATCGGGATAAACGTAAACGAACCCGCTATATTGATGACCACCTGCACTTCTTTTGAAATACAACCCGTTGCAATATCCCTCACGCAAATATTGTAAGTACCCGGGCTTAAACCCGATTTGGAATTTTGTGCAATGAAAGTGACACCGCCATCAAAGCTATATGTAACACCTGTGGTGGGGCTTGTAACTGTGATTGTACCCGTTATTGTCGTACAAGTTGGTTGAGTAACCATCACAATTGGCGCATAAGAGCCACCCGATGCCCCATTCAAGACGGCAAGAGTTGCACCTGAAACGCAATTTGTCGCATTGTCTTTCACTCTCACGTAGTAAGTGCCAGCCGCCAAACCGCCTTTAAAATTAGAACTTTGGAAGGTTGCACCATTGTCAAAGCTATACATGAAACCACCAGACGGGCTTGTAACGGTAATCGAACCTAAGCCTGAACAAGTGGGGTGTGCAATGCTAACAATTGGTGGATAAGGACCATAAGGTATGGCATTGACAACCACTTGCACTTCTTGTGAAATACAACCTGTTGCAATATCTCTGACGCATACAAAATAAGTACCCGGTGCTAAACCTGATTTGGAATTGAGTGGACCAAAAGTGGCTCCACCATCAAAGCTGTATGTTACGCCTACTAATGGGAAAGTAAAGGTAATTGTACCGGTTGGAACAGCACAAGTCGGTTGAGTTACTACCACAGTGGGTATGTATGATGTTCCTACTGTTGCCGTTATTACAACAACCGTTGCCGATGAAACACAACCCGAATAATTATCTCTCACTTTCACATAATAAGTACCTGCTGGCAAACCTGTTCTTACATTAGACGTTTGGAAACTTGCCCCATTGTCGAAACTATAAGTGACACCACTGAGGGGGCTTGTTACCGTAATAGACCCTAAGCTACCATTACAAGTGGGTTTGGTTATACTCACAGTCGGCGGATTAGGTCCATAAGGGGCATTATAAATTGTGACTTGCACTTCTTGTGAAATACAACCTGTATAGATGTCCCTTACGCATATACGATACGTGCCTGGTACTAAACCTGATTTAGAATTTTGAGGTATGAAAGTTGCCCCACCATCAAAACTGTATGTATATCTGGCACCTAAGGGTGATGTCACTGTTATTGTTCCCGTAGGCACAGAGCAAGTAGGTTGCGTAACTGCCACAGTTGGATAATAAGAACCACCACCCGAGTTGCTTAAGACAGCAACCGTAGCTGCCGAAACGCAACCCGTGTAAATGTCTTTCACTCTCACATAATAAGTGCCTGCACCTAAGCTATTTTTAACATTAGAATTCTGGAAAGTAGCGCCATTGTCAAAACTATAAGTGACGCCACTGAGCGGACTTGTTACAGTGATGGAACCCCAAAGTTCAATACAAGTAAGTGGTGTGATACTAACTGTTGGGGCATAAGGCGCATAAGGTGCTGAATTGATAACCACTTGTATTTCTCTTGAAATACAGCCTGAATAAATATCTCTCACACACAATCTATAAGTACCCGGCGCCAAACCTGATTTTGAGTTTTGCGCAATGAAAGTAACGCCACCATCAAAGCTATATGTCACCCCAGTTAATGGGAAGGTGAAAGTGATGGTTCCAGTTGGTACTGAGCAAGTCGGTTGTGTCACAACCACAGTTGGATAGTAGGAGTTACCCACTGCTGAATTTAATACAGCAATCGTATAAGCTGAAACACAACCTGTATAATTGTCTTTCACTCTCACATAATAAGTGCCCGGTGACAAACCGTTTTTCACATTAGAATATTGGAAACTTGAGCCATTGTCAAAACTATAAGTCACACCACTGAGGGGGCTTGTTACAGTGATAGAACCCAAGCCATTATTACAAGTGGGCTGCGTTACTCTTACTGATGGCGCATAAGGTCCATAAGGTGCTACATTGATAACCACTTGCACTTCTTTTGAAATACAGCCTGTATAGTTATCCCTGACACAAATTCTATAAGTACCCGGAGGCAACCCAGATTTAGAATTTTGAGGAATAAAAGTGACACCCCCATCAAAACTATACGTCACGCCTGTTGTCGGGTTGGTAACCGTAATTGTCCCTGTTGGCGTGTAACAAGTAGGTTGAGTTACACTAACAGTTGGGTAAAAATTAGAACTCACTGCCGCATTTATGATGGCAGTCGTTGCTGCTGACACACAACCCGTATAGTAGTCTTTCACTCTCACATAATAAGTGCCGGGAGCTAAACTACCTTTCACATTTGAACTCTGATAACTTGAACCATTGTCAAAGCTATAAGTCACACCACTCAGCGGACTTGTTACTCTTATAGAACCCCAGCTCTCTATACACGTGGGTTGTGTGATACTGATGTAGGGTGCGTTAGGTCCATAAGGTGCAGGGTTTATGATAGCTTGTGCTTCTTTTGAAATACAACCTGTATAATTGTCTCGAACACAAATATAATAGGTGCCGGGAGCCAAACCAGATTTGAAATTTTGTGGAATGAAAGTTACACCTCCATCAAAACTATAAGATACATTCGTCAAAGGCGTGGAGACAGTCAATGTACCAAACGGATTTGAGCAAGTGGGTTGAGTCACAACCACAGTCGGTGCAAAAAGAGGGCTTATTGTGTTATTAACAACAGCACTAACAGCACTGGAAATACAACCCGTATAATTGTCTTTTACTCTGATATAATACGTACCAGAGGCTAAGCCACTTTTCACATTTGAATTTTGGAAAGTGCTGCCATTATCAAAACTATAAGTGACACCGCTTGAAGGGCTTGTGACCGTGATGCTACCCATATTAAAATCGCAAGAAGGTTGCGTAACGCTCACGTAAGGCGTAATCGTTGAATTGCCACCCGGCTTGATAACCACTTCTATTTCCTTTGAAATACAGCCAGATGCATTATCCCGATAACACAACCTATATGTGCCGGTAGGCAAACCTGACCGCGAGTTTTCATTAACAAAAGTCACACCGCCATCATAGCTATACGTTGCGCCAGACGCTGGCGTGATAAAAGTTATTGTCCCTGTATTGGTACTGCAATTGGGTTGTGTAACACTCACCGTTGGCGCATTCAAAGAGGCTGAAGGGTTAAGCGTCAAAGTTGTCATATAATACATACACCCCGATACAGGGTCTTGTAAAATAACTTTATACTTATTCGGGTCTAACCCACTAAAAGTTGTTGTAATAGACCCTTTAGAATTTGTACAATTCGGTTGTTGTACCGAGTTTGTTGCTGAAACGCTGGATACTGAGGGGTCATTAATGCCATCACAATTATCGTCAATGCCGTTGCCACAAATTTCATCGGCATTAGGATTGATATTGGCATTGTTGTCATTACAATCTTTTTTATTATTTACATAACCCGACGGGGGGCGACTGTTGCTTGTCGTAATTCTCGCATTCGGATTGCCAAAACCATCTCTATCCCTATCTCTGTAATAGGTATATTCAGATGAAGAATGACGTCCTTGTGTTTCATGCAAAGCAGTAATATCATCCTGTGACAAGGCTCTGCGATAGCAGCGATAATCGTCTAATTTACCTTTATACCGTCTATCAACATTGTTAAAAGTGCTTTGAGAGACTAAAAGGGGCACATTGTTGCTCATGTCATCAATACTCGAATACTCATTCAGATTATTCAACTGACCATCAATATAGACCGTTAAAATGGAAATAGGGCTGCCATTAGCGACACCCGTTTCTCTTGAAAAAACGATAAGATGCCAAGCCCCATCGTTTATTTTCGGACCTATTGAGGTCACTTCGTTGCCTGCTCTGGTGCGAGCTGTTACCAACCCTTCGCCATTTTTATCTAAAAAAAGGCACATACCCAGATTAGAGGTACTTTTGTCTAAAAGGCACATACTGTAGCCGTTACTGGTGTAATTGACCCAAGTGGCAAAAGTGAAATCTTCTGTACCAAAAGCATAGTCACTTTGATTTTGAATGGTCAAAAATTGATTGACACCATCCAATACCAAAGCGTTGTTTTCTTCTCCATTCGCACCATTAACAAAAAAAGGAGAAGTGTTAGAAGTTGCATGATTACTACGGCTTGTTGCATCGTTCAAATCACCATCAAAACGCCAATGCCCTACCAGTCCCGTAGAGACGTCCTGAGCTAAAAGGCTTTGTGTAGAGATGCCCATAAATAGGAGAAAATTGCAAAAAAGTAGCAAGTAAGGCAATTTTTTCATAGGTTAGAATTTAAATGTTTTAGAAAAGGATTCAAAGATTATAAGTAAATCGGTTTTTATTAATACTACGAATTAAGCTAATGCATTGGTCTTCAATAAGTTGTAAAACGTTGAAAGCTACGCCAATTTTTAGGGCACACTTAATTTTGTTGGATATTGGATTTTGGAAAGATAACTGACGATAGGTTATACGAACATGTGATATTATAATTATTTATTTATTGTTTGCACAAGATTTAGAATTTATATCAAAATTACAAAATATTTTTTATAAAAGTAATATTTGATAAATAATTTTATGTAAAAAAACAATAATTAACAATGGACAACTGACAATAGGTAATGGACAATGAACGGCTAACAATTATAAGCTTGCGAAAGTTTTTGACTAACCACTAATTGTCCATTCTCCTCTGTCCATTATCCATTGTCATGTGTATCTTTGCGCCATGAATCCAAAAATAATTATTATAGGCGGTGGGGCTGCTGGTTTTTTTGCTGCCATCATTGCCGCAGAAGCGTATCCTAAAGCCGATATTACCATTCTGGAACGGGGTAAAAACGTTTTAGAGAAAGTGAAAATAAGCGGTGGTGGTCGCTGTAATGTCACCCATGCCTGTTTTATGCCGAGAGATTTGGTGAAAAATTACCCTCGGGGTGACAAGGCTTTGATGAGTCCTTTCACCCGTTTTGCTGCCAGTGAAACCATCGAGTGGTTTGAAAAACACGGCGTCAAGCTAAAAACTGAAGAAGACGGGCGCATGTTTCCTATATCTGACGATTCGCAGACAGTCGTAGATTGTCTAATCGGTACAGCTATGAAAAATGGCGTGAAAATACTGAGGGGGTCGCGAGTTGATAAAATTTTACCGCCCAATGCCGATGAAACTCGTTTTACCCTCAAAACAAATGAAGGCGATATGGTCTGCGACAAAGTTGTCGTGGCAACGGGTAGTTCAAATGCAATATGGGCTGTTCTACAAGGCTTAGGGCATACCATTGTCAAAGCTGTTCCCTCCCTTTTTACGTTCAATATCAAAGACCCTCGCATAGAAGGTCTGGCGGGTTTGAGCGTTGAAAATGCCGATATTAAGGTTGAAAACAGCAAACTCAAAGCCGCAGGTCCTCTTTTAATTACGCATTGGGGCATGTCAGGTCCCGCTATTTTAAGACTCTCTTCTTGGGGAGCCAGAGAACTAAATGACTTACACTATGATTTCAAAATAAAAATCAATTGGACAGGTTTTTACAATACCGAAGAAGTGAAAGAACTGTTGAATGAGAGCAAATTTGAATCAAAAAAACACATTTCCAACACCCCTCAGTATAATATGCCTTCCCGCCTCTGGGAACGCTTTCTGAATGCTGCCGACATCTCCGACACTTTGCGTTGGGCAGATATGTCAAAAAAACAAATCCAAGCCCTCGCAGAACAACTCACGCAAGGCATTTTCAAAGTAAATGGTAAAAGCACTTTCAAAGAAGAATTTGTAACAGCGGGCGGCGTCAACCTTAATGAAATTAATTTCAAAACCTTTGAAAGCAAATTGATTCCTAATCTTTATTTTGCAGGTGAAGTGTTGGATATTGATGCAATAACGGGTGGGTTTAATTTTCAGGCAGCTTGGACGGGGGGTTGGCATGTGGGAAACGCAATAAGCATATTATAGATTTGCTAAAATAAGTGTTCAAAAATTGTAGCTTTTTAACCAATTATTTGTTGCTGTAATTTTTTGTGGGCAAGTGGGCATTTTTTTTTCAATAACCTTGTTAAAATGAACCACGTAGAGACGTTGCAGTGCAACGTCTCTACAATTGCACACGAAAAATTACAGCAACAATTATTTTGTAATTTTGTTAATAAATTAATTAAAAATGAAAGTTGTATTGCTTCAAAATCATATTTATATTAAAGTTAAAAGGCTATTAGAAGAGCAATTGCTCTTAGTAGATAGTTTTGTTGAGTTGCTTGAAAAAGCAATACCACACGAAAATAATATTGTTTATAAAAAAGAGAAAACCCAAGCTGTTAATAATCAACGAGATATGACAGCTATTTATGAACTTCAAAAATTGTTTCAAGGAATTGCTATTCCCTCTTTGGTTGAAGATGTTATTCTTGAAAGAGAAGACCGTATATGAATTATTTTTTTGATACTTCAGCTCTATTTAATTTTTAACTGCTGATAAAGGCTTTGCAAATGCTACCCTTTCAATGAAAATTAATACTCTACTCGTTTAAAATACCCCTCAGTATTCTGTGTTTTCAAAAAGAAAAAACTACCTTTATGCCCCATAATAGAATGAATTGAGAAAAAGCGGAATAACCTAATATCTCCGTCACACAATCTCTTAATCACCCATTTTTTATGGCAAAATACATCTTCGTTACGGGTGGCGTAACATCTTCTCTGGGAAAAGGCATCATTGCAGCGTCTCTTGCAAAATTGCTCCAAGCTCGTGGCTTAACGGTCACGATTCAAAAATTCGACCCTTATCTCAATGTCGATCCCGGCACACTCAATCCGTATGAGCATGGCGAATGCTACGTCACAGACGACGGGGCTGAAACCGATTTGGATTTGGGGCATTATGAGCGGTTTTTAAATGTGCCGACCTCACAAGCCAATAATGTCACAACGGGTCGCATTTACCAAACCGTCATCAATCGCGAGCGGGAAGGGGCGTATTTAGGTAAAACGGTGCAAGTTGTGCCGCATATTACCGATGAAATCAAGCGACGCGCCATGCTCCTCGGCTCTTCCAACGAGTTTGAAATTGTTATTACCGAATTAGGGGGTACAGTCGGTGACATCGAAGCCTTGCCCTATCTCGAAGCCTTGCGCCAATTGCGTTGGGAATTGGGTACAGACAATTGTCTCGTCGTCCATTTGACATTGATACCTTATCTGAAAGCGGCTAAAGAACTGAAAACTAAACCCACACAACACTCTGTAAAAGAATTGTTGAGTGCAGGCATTCAACCCGATGTTTTGGTTTGCCGTACCGAATACCCTATAAGTATGGACATTCGCCGCAAATTAGCCTTGTTTTGCAATGTAGAGGTTTCATCTGTCATTGAAGCCATTGATGCAGAGACTATTTACGACGTCCCAATGCTGATGCTCAAAGAGCGTTTGGACGCTGTGGTCATTTCCAAACTCCGATTACCCGACCGTCGTGAACCTGAATTGAGCAAATGGAAAGAGTTTTTAGGCAAGTTAAAAAACCCTGTTCACGAGGTCACTATCGGTTTGGTTGGCAAATACAACGAATTGCCCGATGCCTACAAATCCATATATGAAGCCTTTATTCACGCAGGGTCAATGAACGAATGTCGGGTAAAAGTAGAGCCAATCCATGCGGAACAACTTGAAAATGCGAAAACCGATATAGGGAAAATTTTATCCCATTTCGACGGTGTTTTAGTTGCTCCGGGCTTTGGTGAGCGCGGCATTGAAGGGAAATATGCCGCTATTCGCTATTGTAGAGAGCAAAAAATGCCTTTTTTCGGTATATGCTTGGGTATGCAATCGGCAGTCGTTGAGTTTTCACGCAACGTTTTAGGACTCAAAGATGCCGCTTCTACGGAGGTCAATCCCAATACCTCCCACCCCGTCATTGACTTGATGGCAGAACAAAAAACGATAACCGCAAAAGGCGGAACCATGCGTTTGGGCGCTTATGGATGCACTTTAAAAAAGAAATCAAAAGCTTTGGAAGCCTATAAAACGATGGAAATCAGCGAACGCCACCGCCATCGTTGGGAATTTAACAATAGCTATTTAAAACAAATTGAAGCCGCTGGTATGATGGCGACGGGTGTCAATCCCGAATCTGGTTTAGTTGAAATTATTGAAATTAATGACCACCCCTGGTTTGTGGGAGTGCAATTTCACCCTGAGCTGAAAAGTACGGTTGAAAGTCCGCATCCGTTGTTTGTGCAATTTGTGAAGGCGTGTTTGGTTAAAAAGTAATTTTCATTATTTTTGACTAATTTTGATTATTTATGATTTTAAAACCCTACATAAAGCAGTTGCTCACAGAGTTACACAGAGGTTTCACAGAGTTAGATACTTACTAATACGCTTTTTTTCATCTAACTCTGTGAAACCTCTGTGTAACCTCTGTGTAACTCTGTGAGCA
>JAYUQN010000693.1:0-3249 GCA_043756725.1 Saprospiraceae bacterium | reverse complement strand
GACAAAGATTTGTCCTTCCGTGATGCAAAAGGATTTGACGAAAAACATTTAAAAATGCTGCTCATTCCGTATTTGAGTTTGTCGTCTTCGCATTATGTAAAAAGCGAACCCGAATGGGAAAATGGCTATATTGATATTCTACTTTTGAAACGCGCCAATGCGACAACAAAATATAATTTTGCCATTGAGTTGAAATACGTTAAAAAAGGCGATTTGGACAAAATGGTGCAGAAAGAAGACGGGACAAAAGAGAAATTGACAGACAAAGTGGAGCGCGAAGGACGCATACAATTGGAAAATTACCTAACAACAGAAGATGCCAAACGGATTCCAAATCTTAAAGCGTGGCTCATCATACTTGTTGGACGTGAGTGGAAAGTTGTAGAGGAAATACCTGTTTGATACATATAGTTAAACGGGAGACATTCATGCGTAGGTTTAGTAAACGGGAAATATTTTTTTTTGAAAAAAAAATATTTCCCGTTTACTAAACCTACGCACGAATATCAATCCGCATAATACTGCATCCGTTTCACCGCCGAATATTTATCCGATTGCAAGCGATAAAAATAAACCCCCGTATTTTGCAAAACCGTTTTATTTAAAATCACCTCATTATACCCTTTTGAAAAATCCCGTCTCAGCGTATAAACCTGTCTGCCTGTGATGTCAAAAATGCTCAATTCAGCAGTGTTTGTTTCAGGTAAAATGAAGGAAATTGTCGTTTCTTGGCTGAACGGATTGGGGCGATTTTGGTGCAAATCGAAGGCAAGTTTTTCAAGTTTTTCTCCTGTAAAACTTAATTGCAAGTGCTTCTCTCCCCCCTCAGTATTGTAGCCTAAATTATCTGAAAATCCACTATTTAAACTTACCAAATCCTTTGTAGAAACCTGTTTTTTAGCTTTTAAAATCAAAGTAAATATCGTGTTATCACTTGCAGATTTTGAACTTGCCCAAGCCGTTGCTACACTATTTTCATTTAAAATATTGTAATTCCCCTCGCCAAATTGCGCCAAATCACCGTTTTCAATTTTGAAACTTTCAACATTGTTTTTATCAATATTTAAAGCAAATTGTAGAGCAACCAAGTCTTTTATCTTGGTTTTTACAGGTATTCTGTACTCTTTTCCCGCTTCTAAAACCTTGTCTTCTATTTCCAAATAGGCTACTTCGGGCGCATTACGCACTTGAATAGGGGTGAAATTCTCTGCCCGTGCTGTTAAATTCGCATCGCCTACTTTTACCGCTACAAAATCCGCATTATTGATGTTTTGTGTTGGCTTATTATAGCTCAATATCTCTGGAAAATCTTCTGCAAAAGGGTTCGCTGGGTTTTAAATTCATAGTTTTTAGGGATAAAACGCCATGCCGTGTTATTTGGGAAATCGGTTGATTTGCGTAAAATCAAATTGCGAATTAAAATCATATCCGCAGCATCAATTTCACCGTTGCGGTTCACATCCATCGCTATCATTTGGTAGGGCGATTTGGCCGTTTCAATACCCAATAAATACCTTGAAATGATTGAAATATCGTAAGTCGTGACACCATTTAAAACATCGGGATAGCGCTCGGGTTTCACTCTAGACAAAAAGAGATTCCTTCTGAATGACAAAAGGTATGCAAAAGTGTATAATAATAAAAGGCATTAATCGGTATTAAAAAGGGGCAAATATGTTCAAAAAGGATATAGGACTATTGGTGTAACAAAGGTAGTCCAAATTTTTCAATTGTAAATGCCTTAAAAAGGGTAATCCTGGAAAATGATACACCCCCAGTGTCTCATTTTTGAAAAAAATATTGTAGAGAATTAGTTGTATAAATGTTATGTGTAATTTGAATTTTTCATTTACCTAACAGCTTTTTAAATTCTTCATATTTCAATACTTGGACATTAAAATACGGATAGTGTTTAAGTACATTTAAATGTTTATCATTTGAGATAAGATAGTTTGCCCCAACTGCGATGGCGCAATCCACAAATTTGTTATCATCAGGTATTGAGGAACTGTTGCATGGTTTCTTCGGACCAACCTTTTTCCTCCCAGACATTGTCTATTAATTCAGACAAACGTTGTGCTTTGAAGGCAATAATCAGTTTTTTCAAAGTTTTAAGCTCGTTTTCTGACAAGTTATCAGTCAGTTTAAGCAACGTCACTTGAACGTCATTAAGCGGATATTGAAAGGTAGCCGTCATCAGATATATATTTTCAAGTACAAAATGAATAAAATAAATATTTATAACAAAATTGAAACTTCTTTTTTAAACGGCAAATAAATTCTCGATTTCCGTTTACTAAACCTGTGTACGCCTATCTTTCGTTCTTTTTAAATTTCCCCCCCTCCCGATTGTTTCGGGATAAATCAGTAAAATGTCTTAAAAATTGCCCAAAACGCTGTATATTTGTCTTTATTTTTAATAAAAACGTCTATTTTATGGAGAAAGAAACACCTATCAACGCCGAAAAAGGGTCAATCATCGGTTACGCACAAGCGGATTTTGCTACCTTAATAGGTGGCAATAAACTGTATATTGACCGAACGGACTATATCCGAAAAATAGAAAACGAGAGCAACACCAACCTCTTGTTTGTTCGCCCACGCCGTTTTGGAAAATCCTTGTGGATGTCCATTCTCACCTATTACTATGGTGTGCAGTACAAAGAGCAATTTGAATCGCTTTTTGGGCACTTAGCCATTGGTAAAAACCCAACACCGCTTAGGAATACGTATATGCTTTTGACATTTCAGTTTGCAGGGATTGATGTGGAAACGGAGGCTTCAACGTTTTATGGCTTTCGGCAGAATGTGTTGACGGGTATATTGACATGTATGGGTGCTTATCCAAGCTATTTTTCGAGTGAAGAAAAAGCTAATATTGAAGACTTGGATACGGCAGCCAATATGATGCAAACGTTTTTTCGGCTGTATCAGGAGAAAAAAATTCCGTACCCAATTTATATTTTAATAGACGAATACGACCAATTTACGAATGAATTGTTGGGTCTTGATACAGATAGATTTCGGGCAATCGTTGGTATGTCGGGCTATGTGCGGAAGTATTATGAAATGATAAAGTATGCGGCAAATACGGGACTTGTGAACCGTTTTTTTGCCACAGGTGTTTCGCCATTAACGGTGGATTCGTTGACGAGTGGCTTCAATATTACGTCAAGTTTGAGTCTTGAATACGATTTTCACGATTTAATGGGTTTTAAGGAATCGGAAGTGGTGTCTATTTTGCAACAA
>JAYUQN010000692.1:0-3258 GCA_043756725.1 Saprospiraceae bacterium | reverse complement strand
CATACCCACACGCAGGAAGAAGGAGGCGATCTGTTTTTCTTTTTTATTAAAAAAGAAAAACAAATCCTCTTTTGGGTTTTTCTCCTTTGGGTATCTTATTTTTTACTTCGTCCCTTACATTGTTTTATACGTCTACTTCGCATTTTAAAACTACACATTTCTTCACTTCTTAAAAAAAAACAAATCAAATGAACCATTTAATGTCACGCCTCCTACTTATGGTGCTTTCAGCCTGTATGCTTGTAAAAATACAACCAAAACCTTCAATGCCTTTTTTGTTTTATACTATTTGATTGTTGCAAACGCGCATGCAGTTAACGAGTATAGACACCTAAAAAATTTCAAAAAAAATCATATTTTAACCAGAACTAAATTGTTAACAATGAAAAACTTAATCCTTATTTTCCTTTTATTGGGCTTTATTACGAGTTGTAAAAAAGCACCTCAAAAAATCACTTCTGAAATACCCGATGCGGTGAAGCCACAAGATCACCCCGACCTTGTTGCCGCAACCGATGCAATTCATGGTTTTTACCAATGGTATAATGTGTTTCAAAAAAACAATAATATCAATTTTATCAACGACAAAGGCAAACACCTTAAATTAGACCTGCCCAAATTAGACGCCTATCTCGCCCATTTTAATAACAGCGGATATGTCAGTTCTTCTTTTATCACTAATGAAAAAGCTTATTATAAAAGATGCGAAACATTTTGGCAAAAGGAAGGCAAAGAAGGTCCTCCTATGGGCTTAGATGCCGATAAATATTTTTGCGCCCAAGATTGGGATATCAACTTTTGGACAACTGCGCCTGTCAGTGCAGAAGGGCTTGGCTCCAATTATATCAAAGCCACGATGTCGGGTACTGAGGGGGGTGCTCCGAGGGATCAAAAATTTGATTTGGTCAAAGAAAACGGCAAATGGGTGATTGCCAATATTGACTGCCAAATGCTGCCAGACAATCTACCTGTGGCAGAAGTGACGGTTCCTTATGCCGTTGCGGTTAACCAACAAGGCAATATGACTCTGGGTGGTAAAAAAGTGGTATTTGAAAATTTGAAAAGGGATTTACAGAATATCTTAGTTAAACAACCCGTTTTTCCCAAAACAATCCCTATAAAATACGATATCGAAGTGCTGATGGGGATGCGCGGTGAAGTAGAAACAGAAGTGAATGAAGCCATTGCAGGGGCAAAAAAAGCGATAAAAGATAAAAAGAAAACTGTCACGCCTCCTAAATCGCCTTCGTCGCTTACACTTGTCGTCAATCAAAAAGGCGTCATTACTTTGGCGGGTAAAAAAGTGGCTTTGGAAGATCTGAAAAAAGAATTGCAAAATACTTTGCTAAAACAAGCAACTGTTCCCAACGATATACCCATAAAATATATCGGAGAAGTCGGTATGGGTATGCGAGGAGAGGTCAGAACCGAAGTAGAAGGCGCTATTGCGGGCGCAAAATGGTTGAAGAAAAGTAAATTAGCTGTACCCGTCTCCTACTCCACTAAATCGCCTGTTTCCATTGCGCTTGTTGTCACCGAAGATGGCTCTATGACTCTCGCGGGTAAAGATATTGTCTTCCCAAATTTGAAAAAAGAGGTGCAGAAAACCATGCTTCAACAAGCGGTCATTCCGAATGAAATAAACATAAATTTTGTCGGCACTATCGGTATGGGCATGCGGGGCGAGGTGAGAACAGAAGTGAGTGAAGCCATAGCCGGTGCCAAATGGCTTAGAAAAAAAGCCGCTTTGGAGGTTTTGCGCAAGCCTATTGAAAAAAAATTAACCATTCCTGTTCAATTTGAGGTAAATAGTTATAAAACCAGTGGCAATTTTGCCTTAGTCCTTCTTACGCTCCTTCATAAAAATGGAAAGCCAATGGACTATCGTGGCACGCCTTATGAAAGACAATACCGTTTAGGCGGTTCTATCAGCGACAATGTTTTTGGTTTGCTCAAATATGAAAATGGGGCTTGGGAAATCCTCACTTATTCAGTGGGGGCAACGGATGTGCCGCATGTTAATTGGCAGAAAGAATATGATGCGCCGAAAGTGCTGTTTGATTAAGTGTGTGAATAATGGGTTAAAATAAACATTCTGACACTACATGTCATGGAGAAACGCTTGGAATGACGTTTATTATAACTACGAGTCATGGAGAAACGCTTGGAATGACGTTTATTATAAACATTTTGACTCTACGAGTCATTTACATTCTCCCAATTTACTATGACTCGTAGAGTCAAAATATTTATAATAAACGTCATGCCATGCGCTTCTCAATGACACGTAGTGTCAAAATGTTTATAATAAACGATTACTGAATTAACAAGAAAGTATTATTTTTAAAATTAAAAATCCACTTAACCATGCAAAGGAAACTTGTCTTTTTTATCTTTTCTTCGTTGCTCTTGTTTTCGCAGTGTAATAACGAGAAAAAAAACACCACAACCACAACACCCCCCTCAGTATCCGTCACGCCAAAAGGCTTTTATAAGCACTTAAAAGGCACTATTGACTCCTTCGCTATCACAATGGATTTGGTTCAAATACACAGTAGCAGCAGTGACAATATGCCTTACAATTTTAGAGGGCATTATTACTACGATAAATACCAACAACCCATCGCCTTGTATGGTGAATTGGATTCAACAGGCAATATCACGTTACACGAAGCCAATTGGCAGGGTAAAGAATTGTTTTTCACAGGCAAACTTGATACAACGGGTTCATTTTCAGGCACTTGGCACGATGCAACCCGCAAAACAAAACGGGCATTTTCTTTAAAAGAAACTTACACAGATGGGGCTGTGGCTTTTGATTTCACAACTTTTGAGGATTCTGTAAAAGGATGGAAAAATGCAGCGCAAAGCCCTATCGGCACTTTTGATATGCAAGTGCTTTTACCCGCAAAAAATGTGGAAAGCAGCATTTCATCCTTTTTGAAAGATAAAATTTTCATGGGCGTCAACAACGATTCCCTTGAAAAATCCTACGCCAATCTATCTTTAGATGCCTTAAAAAATGCCCAAAGAGATACCTTTTTCAAAAACTATGTAGCAGCCATGACAGAAGAAAAACCCGAACCAAACGGAGAAGCCGCTGCCATGCTTAACCACGCAGAATCGTCTTCAGTAGCCGTTTTATTCAATGAAAAAGGCTTATTGAGTTTGGGATATGGCACATACTCTTATAGCGGCGGCGCACATGGCAATCATGGAACAAGGGTGGCTTCATACAATTTGGCGCAAAAAAAAGTC
>JAYUQN010000691.1:0-9019 GCA_043756725.1 Saprospiraceae bacterium | reverse complement strand
GATAAAAAGAGTTAAAATCTCAAACTACTTCGAAATGTACTCCCCTTTAGGGGCAGGGGGTCGCTCGGGCTTTTCTAAAGTGCCAAAGTAGAACTAATCACCAACCACTAATCACCAATCACATATTAATTAAAACCCTTTATTATGAAAAATTCTATTTTAAAATGGTTCGCAATCGGAATCCCTGTTTTAACAATAGTGGTCGGGTCATTTCATGCGTGTAGAAGCACAGGAGCCAAATCAGCTGTGAGCGGTGACGCAGCCGCAAAAGTATTTGTTGCACCCGGCAAATACGATGAATTTTACAATTTTGTATCAGGCGGTTTCAGTGGTCAAATGGCGGTTTATGGCTTGCCTTCGGGTCGTTTGTTCCGCGTTATTCCTGTTTTTTCAGTCAATCCCGAAAGTGGTTATGGATACAGCGAGGAAACAAAACCCATGTTGAATACTGCCAATGGCTTTGTGCCTTGGGATGATTTGCACCACATTGCCCTTTCCACAACCAACGGAGAACATGATGGACGCTGGGCTTTTGGCAATGGTAACAACACGCCCCGCATCGCTCACTGAAAATACAGAATACACTATTGCGGGCACGCGCTTTAGCTACCCCATGGACGATGCCCAAAGCAATCCAGATGTGGGGATAGAATCCTATAAAAAGAATTTTAAAGGCACAGTGAGCTTTATCGGCATTGACAAAGAGACGGGTCACATGAACGTGGCGTGGCAAATTTTACTACCCGGTGTTAATTTCGATTTGGCGCGGGCTGGTAAAAATAAATCACACGACTGGTTTTTCTTCTCTTGTTACAATACCGAGCAAGCCAACACGCTTTTGGAAGTCAACGCCTCCCAAAAAGATAAGGATTTTATCATGGCAGTCAATTGGAAAAAGTGCGAAGAAAACAATCATCCTTATGTCGCAAAAGGCGAAGGGCAAGCCAAAGTGTTTCGAGAAGGTAATAAAGTGCATGTCAACATGACGTCTATTCGCTCACACTTCACACCTGACAATATAGAAGGCATAAAAATGGGGGATGAAGTTTATTTTCACGTCACCAACCTCGAACAAGATTGGGATGTGCCGCATGGATTTGCCATCAAAGGCGCAAACAATGCCGAGTTGCTTATCATGCCGGGTGAAACTTCAACGCTTAAATGGGTACCAGATCGTGTGGGTGTCTTTCCAATGTATTGTACCGACTTTTGTTCCGCTTTACATCAAGAAATGCAAGGCTATATCCGTGTTTCTCCTGCGGGTTCGAGTGTGGCTTTGAAATTTTCAACGGGTAAAAAAGCGGACGTAAACTAAGTAGCTTCGCCTTTAGGCGAACCCGTTTAAACGGATTTATCCGTTTGAATACCCGTCAGTATTCAGACGGATAAATCCGTCAAAACGGGTTCGCCTAAAGGCGAAACTACATAATTTTAAAATAATGAAAAAACTGACCACACTCTCACGTTGGTTATTGGGTTTAAGTGTTTTAACCGCCATTGCCACTTATTTTTTACCCCTTTGGAGAATACAACTTTGGGCACCTCAATATCCCGAAGGCTTGACTCTCCGTATTTGGCACAACGACCTAAAAGGCGATGTTGACATCATCAACGGCTTAAACCATTATATTGGTATGAAGCATTTGACAACAGCAACTTTTCCTGAGTTTAAAATATTGGGGGCACTCATTGCCGCATTTATTGCCTTCGGTTTGTTCGTGGCATATAAAGGCAATTTAAAATGGTTGAAAATATATCTTGGGGTAATGCTTCTGGGAGCATGCGTGGTGCTCCTTGATTTTTACCGTTGGGGTTATGACTATGGACATGACCTCGACCCCAATGCGCCCATTAAAATTCCCGATATGGGCTATCAACCACCCGTCATTGGCTATAAAGATTTGCTCAATTTCACCGCTTTGTCTATACCCGATTGGGGCGGTTGGCTAATTGTGGGTATTGGCGTATTGGCTTTTCTCATTTTTATATACGAGTGGCGTCGAAACAAAGCCGTTTCTACAAAAAAGCACCCCCTCAGTAAAACAGCCGTTTTTGCCACTATTTTATTGTTTCTCATCGCTTGTAAAAACAATACACCCGAACCTATTCGCTATGGCGAAGAGTCGTGTAATAGTTGTAAAATGAAAATTATGGATGCCCGATTTGGCGCCGCTATTTTAACTAAAAAGGACAAAACCTTTCATTTCGATGATGTGAATTGCCTTGCAGATTATGTAAAAAAGGAAAATATAAAACAAGACCAAATCGCAGGGATGTATGTCGCTGATTTTTCAAAATTTCAAACCTTAATTCCCACAGAAAAAGCTTTTTATCTTTTAGGTGGCAGCATCAAAAGCCCGATGGCAAGCGGTGTCGCGTGTTTCAGTTCAGAAGCGAGTAGGGGAGAGGCGCAGAAACAATTGGGCGGTATTGTTGTTAATTGGGGTGAAGTAGGAAAGTGAAAAAATACCCCCTCCGTAAATTGATATAAATGGACTCTCTCACCCACATAGCCGTAGGTGCCTGTATGGGCGAAGCTTTTGCTGGTAAAACCGTTGGCAGAAAAGCCATGCTTTGGGGCGCATTGGCGCAAAGCATTCCTGATATTGATTTTCTGGCTGCTTCTTGGATGGATTCAGCGAGTAATCTTTTGGCGCATCGAGGCTTTACTCATTCCCTATTATTTGCACTCGTCATAACCCCTTTTATGGCGATGACAGCAGAACGGCTGCATCGTCCACATAATATCTCTTTAAAAAAATGGGTTTTATTCTTTGGCTCGGTCATTTTTGTCCATATTTTGTTAGATGCTTTTAACAATTATGGCGTCGGTTGGTTTGAGCCGTTTAGCCATCAACGGGTCTCTTTTAATGCTATTTATGTGGCAGACCCGTTTTTCTCTGTATGGCTGGGCGTGGCATGTAGTGCCTTAATTTTATTGAAAAGACGGCATCCAAAAAGACAATTTTGGTGGCGGTTTGGGCTTGCTTTGAGCAGCTTGTATCTCCTCTATTGTGTTTTTAATAAAATAAAAATAGACAGTGATGTCAAAGATATTTTGAAAAAACAAAACATCGCTCATACCCGCTATTTCACCACACCTGCCCCGTTTCAAAACTGGCTTTGGTATGTTGTAGCGGGTGACGATAAAGGTTACCACGTGGGTTTTCGGTCGTTATTTGACAGCAAAAAAGAAATCTCATTTCAATATTTTACCCGCAATGATTCCTTACTCAATCCCGTAAAAGACCATGAAAATGTGCAAAAACTTATTCGTTTTTCCCAACAGTTTTATACCGTAGAAAATTGGCAAGACACCCTCGTTTTCAATGATTTGCGTTTCGGTCAAATCATCGGCTGGCAAAATCCCCATGAAAAGTTCGCTTTTCACTTTTTTTTACAACACCCCGACGACAACAAATTGGTGGTGCAACGGGGGCGATTTGCAAAATGGGATTGGCATGTGGCGAAAGGATTTTGGGTTAGAATCAAAGGGAATTAAAACTTCATATAAAGTTTAGGGTTTATGGGCATATCCTTGCTAATGAAAATCATCTTGAACGATGATTTTTCATTACAATGGCTTTTAACGGATAGATGTAGTTTTGAGCGAACATTTAAAATCAAGCTCAAATAATGTGTTTCAAAATTTCCATAAAAATCCTTTGGCTTATCGTTTTGAGCCGCTTATGGCTTATTGTTAAAGGATATTCGAGATAGCCATATTGAAAATAATTATTTTACACGCAATACGTCGGGCGTTTACATGGAAGGTTGTAGCCGTTCCCACATAAGGCACAATGATTTTAAGGAAAATGGTTACGCCCTCCGCATTATGGCAAGCTGTGATGATAATGTTCGATGTGGCAACCAATGGCTCGCTCGTTCTCAACCGTTTCAATCAAAACTATTGGGATAAATATGAAGGCTACGACCTCAACCGCAACGGTTTGGGTGATGTGCCCTATCGTCCAGTAAGCCTATATGCCATGACGCTTGAAAACGTACCATCGGCGGTCTTATTGATGCGCAGTTTTGCTGTGATGTTACTTGACCGCATTGAAAAAGTAGTTCCTGCTTTGACGCCTGAAAATTTAAAAGACGATAATCCAAGTATCAAACCCATAGTGCACGATGATAAAAATTGAAAACCTTAATAAATCCTTTGGCAAGCGTCCTGTACTGAGGGGGGTATCCGTCGCGTTTAAAGAACGCCAAGTGGTCGCCGTCATTGGACCCAATGCTTATCCTTCCGTCATTATCCTCGATGAACCCACCGCAGGTCTTGACCCCTTGGCGTCTGAAATTTTAAAAGATAAAATCAAAGACGCGCATGAAAAAGGAAAATTGGTACTCATAACCTCTCATGTTTTAAGCGATTTAGATGATTTGGCAACCCATGTTTTGTATCTACAAGAAGGGCAGATTCGGTTTTTCAAACTACTTAAAGATTTACAGGAAGAAACAGGTGAAATTAAATTGGGACGCATACTCGCCCATATTATGAAAGGCGATAAAGTAGGGGGTTGTGTAATAAGGTAGCGATTAAATTTTTCATCAAAAGAAATAACTTTGACAAAGTTTGAACTTTGTCAAAGTTGTGCGCTTTTCTAAATGACCACTATCATAAACCGCTATGACCGCTATCATCGCACCCCCCTCAGTAAATACCGACCTTTGAAGTATAAAAATAACGTAATTACTTAGCCGTACCGTATGATGGACTTCAGTCCGTCAATATCTCAGTAATTTTATTTAAAAAATAGCACATACTGTATTACTATGAGATTTAAACATTGACGGACTGAAGTCCATCATACGGCTAAGTTCTTACAAAATAACATATTTTAGGTCAGTCACATTTAAAAACATCCGAACAATGAATTTATTAGCACCCATTTCAAGCATCATGACAAAAAATGTCATAGCCATTAATCCTGAAGACAATTTAGAGATGGTAAAAGAGATTTTTAAAAATAATAAAATACACCATTTGCCGATAGTGCGTCATAAAACACTTTTGGGCATTATCAGCCACCACGATTTTGAAAATTATGTGAAAGGATTAAGTGCCAATTATGAAGACCGCTTCGTGAATGAAACATTGATGAAAACGCATAAAGCAGCTGAATTGATGACAAAACACTTGGCAAAAGTTGAATCAACCGACCGCATCAACGTAGCAATAGAGGTCTTTAAACTCAATCGTTTTCATGCCCTCCCTGTTGTAGATAATGACGAATTGGTGGGTATTGTCACCGTACATGATATTATTTTGGCTCTTTCAAATGAATGATTTTTTAACTTGAATTAGGATATTAAAGATGTAAAAGGATATTAAGGATTTGGATAACTTCGCTACTTAAGTAACGCCTAAAAATTAACTCCGTCATTTGAGAAGGAAATCAAAACGAAAATGACGGAGTTAATTTTTAGGCATTACTAAGAGGAGTATTTTGACTTTTTCATAGAAATCCAAATGATAAAATTTTTAGCATCAAAATCCTTAGTATCCTAACTTAGTATTCTAATTCAAGTAAAAATCCTTAATATCTTTTAAAATCTTTAATATCCTAATTCAAATTAAAAGAAATGAAAACATTTAAAAATATCGTCGTAGCCACCGACTTTTCAGAAAGTTCAAATACGGCTTATCGCTATGCACGGCAAATTGCGACCCATTTAAACGCCTCTTTGACCGTTGTTTATGTTTATGAAATACCTGTTGACCCGGGGCAACCCAACTATTTTGCTTACCTGCCTTCTGTGGAGGAGTTGCAAAAGTCTGCTGAAATGCGGTTGTCCAATTTCATTCATGAAACAGGAGATGATAATGGAACTACAATGGTAGCCAGCCGAGTGAAAGTAAAAACAGAAGCACTCATGGGCTTTCCTGCCGATAGGCTTATCGAACTGTCTAAAGACCCGTCAACAGATTTGATAATTTTGGGCACTGTAGGCGAACAAGGTTGGCTCACAAAAGTGTTCGGCAGTGTGGCTTTAAAAGTGATGCGCAAAGCCTATTGCCCCGTTTTGCTTGTGCCACAAGAAGCGGAGTTTAAAAACATACACCATATATTATACGCTGCTTCGCCCGAATCGGCTTCAAACAAAACGGTTAGCGTGGCAATTGATTTTGCCAAGCATTTTGTTTCAGCCCTCCATTTTGTCCATATTGACGCTGTTTTTGAAGACCCAAAAGCGGATAGCCGCACCTTGTTCAAGCGCATTTTAGATGAAAAAGCACCACATTTGCCTTATACTATTGAAAACGTGGTCAGCATGTCGGTTGGCGAAGGGGTAAGTAACTATTGCCTTAAAAACAAAGTGGATTTTGTCATTTCCGTTACGCACCACCGTAAGTTTTGGGATAGTATAATGCACCATAGCATCACCAAAGATTTGGCATGGCAAGCTCATTTGCCGATACTTTGTTTACACACCGATGATAAAGTTCAGCCACCTGTATGATGCAAGTCATTTTCAAATGTCTTTACTCAGCGTACTTTTGTGACAATATCCTTACCAAAGGTGCAAATGGAATTGAAAAAAAGCACTGCTAAAACAGTCAAGATATCATAAAAAAAGGAGTGTTTTAAATGTTTGGGTTTAAGGAAGTGGTTATAATTTTTAATCACTTCCTTTTTTAATGGGTAATGAGTAATGGGTAATGAGTAATGGGTAATGAGTAATCACTCTATTATTTATTACGCATCACGGATTACCCATTACCCATTACCCATTACCCATTACCCATTACTCATTACCCATTTTAATAATTATGAAAACAATTAAAAATATTCTCGTTCCAACCGATTTTTCCGCAACAGCAAGTGGGGCTTTTCGCTATGCAAAAGTGTTAGCGCAAGCCTTAAATGCGCATATAACTGTTTTGCATGTCAGCCCTTATTTTTTAGCGGCTTCTGAAATTGTCGTACCGCTTGATACGCAAGAGGAAGAAGGACGACTGCAAGAAACGATGGAGGCGTTTATAAATGATGAAGGCGATGAGAGCAGTGTCATGGTGAAAACGGTGGTAAAGACCAAAATACTGAGGGGGGAGTCTGTGAGCCGAATAGTCGAACTATCGCAAACGGATAGCGTGGATTTGATAGTGATGGGTACAACAGGTTTGCAGGATTTTCTATCAAAAATAATTGGCTCAACCTCTTTGGATGTGTCCAATAAAGCACATTGCCCTGTCATACTTGTGCCACGCGATGTCAAATGGCAACCTATTGACCGCATTTTATTTGCCAGCAATGTTGAATCCATCAACCCAACAATGGTGCATGAAATAACAGATTTTGCTCAATTATTTGGTGCAGCCATTCACTTTGTACACGTCAGCGAAAAAGAAAGGACACATCCCGATACAAGCGGTAACCTAACAGATAAAGTTTGGACGGAGCGTTATGAAAAATCCAATGCGACTTTACCTTTTGAAATCCATACCGTTTATGGCTTCGATGTTGTAAAGCAATTGAGCAAATATGTGTATAAAAACGATATTAACCTCATCGCTTTTGTCAGCAAACACCGCAGTTTTTGGCAAAACTTGATGCACAACAGCGTTACTGAAAAAGTTGCCATTTCAACAGAAATACCGATGCTGATTATGCACAGCGATGATAAAGTGCAAGATGCGCCTAAATAATCCCATAATACAATTGCTAAAAAAACATCTATCCCTGCTAAGCTCAGACAGATTTTTAGCGGCTATCAGATGGAAGGACAAAGCTTTTTTTTCTAATAAAATAAAAAAAAAAATCATGAAACTGAATATCACTTCCACCACAACCATTGTTGATTTTCAAACTGAATTTATGCGCATTTTCCCTTTTTTGAAAATCGAATTTTTTACCAAACCGCATGAAATAGGCGGTACATCTTGGGCAAAATACATGGTTTTTAACCGCATAACCCCCCTCAGTAAAATTGAAAATTTCAAGGAAACGGGTCTGTTTGAATTTGAATCTGACATGTCTGTTGGCGATTTTGAGCAAGCATTGTGGCATAAATTTGGGCTTTCTACCCAAGTTTTTCGCAAATCTATGGGCAGTTGGATTGAAACCACGCAAACCGATAAATGGACATTGGCTGTGCAAAACGCCAAAGGCGATGAATCGGCTCATACCATCCCTGAAATGATTTATGTGGGGCGCACCAATGAAGATTAATTTTAAGGAGCGACAAACATGAGACATTCCGAGTTTTTTAACAAATGACGGTGTTAGTCATTTGTTAGAGAAATCGGAATGTTTCATGTTTCATCTTTTTACTAAAACACACCTTATGAAAAGTAAGTACACCCATTTGTTAGATATTGAAAATCAACAAATTAAGAAGCTTAACAGCATCGTTCTCGAAGCTGTTGAAGAAGAGAAATTGATTACTGCTAAATTAGAGGAAAAAGAAGAAAATATACCCCTTTCAAGTCGCCTCGCTGATAAAATTGCAGCATTTGGCGGGAGTTGGAAGTTTATCATAACTTTCTTATCGCTCATGATGGTGTGGATACTTGCCAACGTTTATTGGCTACAAAGCCGAACGTTTGACCCATATCCTTTTATTTTGCTCAATCTTATCTTGTCTTGCATTGCCGCACTCCAAGCCCCTGTGATTATGATGAGCCAAAATCGGCAAGAGGAAAAAGACCGTGACCGTTCCCGCAACGACTACCTCATCAATCTAAAAGCAGAAATTGAGCTGCGCAACCTGCATCAAAAGATTGACTTAATCATCGTAGAAGAAATGAAAGCTCTTTTTGACATGCAAAAAGAACAGTTGGAGGTTTTGGAAAGAATAGAAAATAGCTTATCGGAACGGACTGAGCCATCTAAAAAAGGAACTGCCTAATTATGGTTAAAAATGCTCTTGAATTTTAAAGTGCCAAAATAGAATTACTTGTAAATAATAAGTTGCTGTAATTTTTCGTGTGCAAATGTAGAGACGTTGCAGTGCAACGTCTCTACGTGGTTCATTTTAACAAGGTTATTGAAACAAAATACCCTATTAC